>JAIITD010000005.1 GCA_022737715.1 Veillonella sp. | reverse complement strand
TCTTACTTGAAACCTTGGATTGACCACAGAGGTACTTCTCTTGGATTCTCCTTCTTTAACCGTGAAGATGAATACACTGACTATGATAGCGATGGTAGTGAAGTAGCAGAATATAACAAAAAATCCAAAGGCTTTAATATCTCCTTTGGCCGTCAAACAGGCGAATATACACGCGACTACTTAACACTTGAATCTCGCTCCGATAAATATAAATGGGATTCTGATGATAGCTCAGGCTTCCGTTATGATAAAGGGGCTGGTCAAGCTCCTGCTGGAACATCTGGCAATGGTTGGGATAATAAGACTTATGATTTCGCTGGCATGGATTATGTGGGTAAAAACTTTGGTCGCATCAATTCCATTACATGGCAAAAGGTTTATGACTCCCGCGATAACATTTATGAACCAACTCGCGGTCGTCGTATTTCCTACACTGCACAATGGGCAGGTCATGGATTAGGTGGTGACTTTGATTTCTACAAATTCACAGCTGAAATGCGTGCTTATAAAAAAGTAGGTTCCAAAAATGTATTGGCCTTCCGTGCACGCGGTGGCTTCATCCAAGGTGATGCACCATATAGCCAATTATTCACATTAGGTGGCGCAGATACATTGCGTGGTTATGAAGATGATCAATTCCGCGGTAAAAATATGTACAATGCGACATTGGAATTCCGTTTCCCTATCGTGAAAAAGGTAAGTGGCGTATTATTTACTGATATTGGTGATGCTTGGGATGCTCCTAATGTTCCTTGGTATAAAAATACTAAGAGCTTTAACTATGGCGTTGGTGCCGGTGTTCGTATCACTACACCAATCGGTCCTGTTAAACTCGACTATGGTATTGGCAAGGATAAGAAGAAATTCCACTTCAGCTTTGGTACACAATTCTAATATTGAGACGTATTATGGTGAAAGCACCTTCTTTGGAGGGGGCTTTCACCAATATCTCTATTATGGCACTCATAGTGCGTAGATTAACAGAAATGAGGAATGTTCATTATGATGAGAATGATGAATAACAAGAAGAATGTAAAAATATTCTCCATTGTTATTGCAGCGATTTTTATTATTGGTATTGGTGCATTAGCATATACACAAATGGCTACACCTGGTACTAGCTCTGCTAGTAATGTTGGTGTTATCGACATGAGCCGATTAGATAATCCTGAAAATCCTGTATATGTGAAAGCTGCTAAGGAATTTACCGATTATCGTAGCCAAGTAGCTGCGGATATGCAAGCGAAGGTTGATGCTGCGCAAGATGATGCAACAAAAGCAAAAATCAAACAAGAAGCACAAGCTAATGTAGAAAAGAAAATGGAAGAAATGAATAAACAAATGGCAGATAAAACGATGGAAGTTGCCAAATCTGTTGGCGATGCTAAAGGTTTATCTGTAGTTCTTCCTAAAGATGCTGTTCTTTATGGTGGTGTAGATATTACAGACCAAGTACTTAAGAAACTCGCAGCTGATGCAAAATAATAACGATACGATAGTAATCGGATAAGGGTGAGCCGTATGAAGCTAAATAAACGGTATATAGGATTATTTCTGTTTTTAGCAGCTGCACTAATTGCGATGTATGGAGCCTATGGATTTATTACTAATCGACAATCTTCTACAGGACCATCTATTGGGGTAGTACAAATAGACGATGTACTAGAATTTAATCCTTCTTATGAAGATTATAAAAATGCAAAAAAAGAGTTGGAACAGCTCAAATCACAATATGCCTTAGAACAAGAGGCGTTGAATACCAAGTCTGATCTGCAAAATGAACAGCTTAAATCCTTGTCTCTAGATACGACATTGTCGGATGCGTTAAATGTGGAATTACAAACGCGTATTGCGACAAAGCAAAATCAACTTAATGCACAACTAGATGCGAAACGAGCTGAATTAGTAAAAAAATACATGGAAGAACTCAAGGTTGCTAACAAGGGGTATGACTTAGAGATTGTAAATCTACAGTTACAACTATATGCTTTTGATAGCCGTGTTTATATCGATGATGCACAGAAAGAAGCAGCGCAAGCAGAAAAAGCTGAATTAGAAAGCCGCCTTGAAAGCTTGCTAGCTAAACGTAAACCATCCAATTTTGATATGGATTCAATACGAGCTAAGGTAGATGCAGAATTAAAACCTATCCGTGATGCAGGGGAACAAGAACTTAAACAATATGCCGAATCTGTACAAGCTGAACTAGCAAAGAAACGTGATACAATGATGCAAAATCAAGCTAAAGCGATTGTATCGACAAATAATTTGCCAGTTCCTCAAGAGTGGAACGATAGTTGGGCAAAGAAATTATCGGATAAAGAGGCAGAGGTAAATGCACTTCATGAGGCCATTTTAGAAGACGTGAGAATGCGCGTTGCTATTATTGCTCAAGAACGTCATTTAGACCTTGTTTTGATTGATCATGGTGGAAATATCAAAGGGCTAGATATAACTGATGCTGTGAAAGCATCATATCGAGTTCAGTAAGGAGTATACGATGAATAAGAAAATGAAATCTTTAATTTTAGGTGCAACAATGATTATGGCATTGCCAATTATTGGTGGTTGCGGTAGCAATACTATTGGTTATGTAGATTCCCAAAAAGTTGTGACACAAACTGCGAAATCCATTGAGATTAATAAGGAAATTAATGCAAAAGGTAAAGAACTTCAAGCTAAAATCGATGCTGCTGATGAAGCTTCCAAAGCACAAGTTACGACTGATGCAAAACAAGATTTTAATGCTTTCACAACTGCAAAAAATCAAGAATTGAAACAATATATCGATCAACAAGTTAATGAATTAGCTAAAGAGAAAAAGCTAGATGTAGTATTGCTTAAAGGTGCTGTTGTAGGCGGTGGCGTTGATGTAACTGATGACCTAATCAATAAAATGGGCAAAGCATCTGATGAAGATATTAAAGCTGCAGAAAATGAAGCAAACCAACAAGAAGCTCAACAAGCCCAACAAGCTCAACAAGGTGACGCTCAACAAGCGCAACCTGCTGAATCAGGCAATGCACAATAGTTTAGTTAACACTTGGGGGGGACTTAATAGTGGAAAAGACCGTACTGGAGCTTGCTCAACTTATTGGTGGTAAGGTAGTGGGCGATGAAACGCTAGTAATCACAGAAACACGTGGCTTTGAACAAGCGGCACCTCAATCGATTACATTTGCTATTGGTGAATATGTGGAACACATTGGTTTATGTAAAGCTGGTGCTGTAATCTTAGAGCAAGAAGTGCCTAATGCACCGATGACACAAATCATTGTAGATAATGCAAAGGCTGCCTTCGCACAAGTATTACAATTATTCCATCCACCTGTTGTAATACCACGTGAAATCCATCCTACTGCAATCATAGGTGAGAATGTTAAGCTAGGCGATAATGTTGCTATTGGTGCATATTGTGTAATTAATGATAATGCAGTGATTGGTGATAATGTTACAATTCGCCCATATGTTTATATTGGTCATAATACTCGTGTTGGTAATGATTGCGATATATATGCTGGTGCCATTGTTCATGAAAACTGTATCTTAGGAAATCGTGTTGTATTACGCGCCAAAGCAGTAATCGGTGGTGAAGGTTTTGGTTTTGCTACTGAAAATGGCGTACATACGCATATTCCTCAAGTCGGCAATGTCATTTTAGAGGATGATGTAGAAATTGGATCATGCACAACTATTGATAATGCAACCATGGGTTCTACATTAGTTCGAAAGGGTACAAAAATTGACAACCTAGTTCACTTGGGACATAATGTTGAAATTGGTGAAAACTGCTTCCTCATTGCACAAGTTGGCATTGCAGGTAGTACGAAATGTGGAAATAATGTAATTTTTGCAGGACAAACCGGTTGTACAGGGCATATTACTATAGGTGACAATGCAAAATTTGCTGGCAAAACAGGTATTACTGGTAATGTGCCAGCAGATGCCGTCATGGCTGGTTACCCAATGCGTCCTCATAAGGAATGGTTAAAACTGTCCGCTTATGAACATCGCTTACCAGAAATGGTAAAAACTGTAAAACAATTGCAGAAGGAAATCGATGCTTTAAAAGCGCAGCTTAAGGAGAGCTAATACGTTTATGTATAGGTTTATGAAGTTGTTTAGTGCCTTTATTTGTATGTTGCCCCATAGTTGGCAATATGCATTAGGTACATTGCTTGGTGAAATTGCTTGGCTTGCAGTGCCGCCCAAACGAAAACGGTTGGCAATCGGGCAGATTTTGTTTTGTAAAATCACTGATGATCCTGTTGAAGCGAAGCGCATTGCTAAGGCGAGTACGACTCGATTTGGTCGTATGATAATCGATGTATTGCGATACCCTGAAATTAAAGATGGTGGCTATAAGGATATGGTCAACTTTACGAATAAGGATATATTGGATGAAGCCTTAGCCGATGGTAAGGGAGCAATCCTAGCCGCCCTTCATAGTGGCAATTGGGAATTGCTTGGAGGTGTACTGGCTTCTGAAGGGTATCCTCTAATATCTGTAGCGTTAAAACAAAATGGCGATGCAGATAAATTTATTAATGAATATCGTGCGCTTATGCATCAACATGTGATGTATAAGACGAGTGTGCGTGATATGGTGAAAGCATTAAAGGGTGGGGCTTTCTTAGGATTGATTATGGATCAGGATCCTGGAGAGAATGGCGTATTAGTACCATTCTTTGGCTATGAAACGTTAACGGCAGATGGTCCAGCTGTATTAGGACGTATGCAAGATGTACCTATTATCTTTGTGACCATGCATTATAGTCCATACACAGGAAAGCATGAAATTGAAGTGCATCCACCATTATATGTAGAAAAAACAGATGATAAAAAGCGTGATATAGCGATTACTACAATTAAACTCAATGAATTTATTGAGGATTATATTCGTCGTTATCCAGAAGATTGGTTCTGGCTACATAATCGTTGGAAATGGACTCGTCGTTATTATGGTGACAAGATTGATACGCCACCAGATGTGTTTCATTAAAAAAATATAAAAAGTATAATCGGCGTTGCATATGTCTTTGAATAAAGCTTTGCAATGCCGATTTTTACATCTAGTCAGTTGATAAATAGTCCTATATTCTTGTAACAGCTATGCAAATAGGGTATAATACAGTATGGTGTATAGTAGACATGGAATTAGATTATGAAAGGACATTCTTATGAGTAAGCCCCAACAAACAATTAAACAGGCTATTTCATATAAGGGAATTGGCCTTCATAGCGGGGAACCTGTAACCATGGTTTTTAAGCCAGCACCTGAAAATACAGGAATTGTGTTTGTGCGCTCAGATATAGAGGGAAACCCCTCCGTTCGAGCACACATTGATAATGTGACGAACACTATGCGCGCTACTACTTTGGAACATGGTGAAGCAAAGGTTTTCACTGTTGAACACGTAATGGCTGCATTCAGTGCTATGAATATTGATAACTGTTTTGTTGAAATGGACTCTCCTGAGCCACCTGTTGGCGATGGAAGTAGTGCAGTATTTGTTGACTTAATCCTTCAGGCGGGAATTGAAGAACAACAAGCTGAACGACATGTGTATAAGGTGAAACGTAGCCATTCCATTTACGATGGCGATAGATTTATTCTTATCGTACCTTATGATGGATATCGCGTTACATTTACATCGATTAACCCACATCCGTTGCTTGGTACGCAACAATGTGATTTTGATGTAACACCTGAGTATTTTAAAGAACATATTGCCCGAGCTAGAACCATTGGATTTGTAAAAGAATTAGAACAATTGCAAGCCATGGGATTGGCAAAGGGGGGCAGTACAGATAATGCTCTTGTATACGATGATACAACCTGTTTATCTGTTCCACGATTTGAAGACGAATTAGTTCGTCACAAAGCCCTTGATGTGATTGGTGATTTATATTTATTGGGACCTATTGAGGGACATGTAATTGCGTTAAAATCGAGCCATGAACTCAATTCTCGTTTGGCTCATAGTATAATAGAAGAAATAAGGGAGACACAGCAATGATTCTTAACCATGAAGACATTTTAGAAATTTTACCACATCGTTACCCAATGCTATTGGTAGATCGTATTATTGAATTAGAACCAATGAAGCGTGCTGTGGGCATTAAAAATGCTACATTCAATGAATTGTTCTTCCAAGGTCATTTCCCTGGAAATCCAGTTATGCCAGGTGTGTTATTAACAGAAGCTATTGCTCAAGTTGGCGGCATTGCTTTATTATATCCTGAAGAAAATCGTGGATTAACACCTATGTTTACAGGCATTGATAAAGTACGTTTCCGTCATCCAGTAAAACCTGGTGATGTTGTACGCATGGAAGTAGACATTGTAAAAATTAAGGGCCGTATGGGCAAGGTTGAAGGTCGCGCTTATGTGGGCGATAAACTTTGTGCTAGCGGTGAATACATGTTTGCCCTTGTATAATAGACTTAAGGAGTGATTGTAGTGATAGTTGTAGGCATGGAAAATGCGGAATCCAACATTCATAACACGGCCATAGTGCATCCGAATGCTAAACTGGGCAAAGATGTTGTCATTGGACCTGGTGCTGTCATCGGGGAAAATGTAGAAATAGGGGATGGCACTCAGATTGGTGCCAATGTAGTTATTGGTGGTTGGACAACCATTGGTAAACGTTGTGAAATCTATCCAGGTGCATCCATTGGTTTGGAACCGCAAGATTTAAAATTTAAAGGCGAGAAAAGTTATTGTTACGTAGGGGATGAAACGGTTATCCGTGAATTCGTTACCATCAGTCGTGCTACTGGCGAAGGTGAGGAAACACGGGTTGGCAATAACTGCTTGTTGCAAGCGTGTACGCATGTAGCTCATAACTGCATTGTGGGGAATAATGTTATTATGAGTAATTGCGCAGGCTTAGCAGGTCATGCTATCGTTGAAGATCGCGTGGTTATAGGCGGCCTCGCTGGTGTTCATCAATTTGTAAAAATTGGCCGTAATGCTATGGTTGGCGGTATGGCTAAGGTGGTACAAGATATTCCGCCTTATGTTATTGCCGATGGTCAACCAGCTCGTGTTATCGGATT
Source organism: Veillonella sp. (assembly GCA_022737715.1). Lineage (GTDB taxonomy): Bacteria > Bacillota > Negativicutes > Veillonellales > Veillonellaceae > Veillonella. The sequence continues at coordinate 20,969 of JAIITD010000005.1, read as the reverse complement.
GAACTCTGTTGGCCTATCTCGTGCAGGTATTTCGGAAGAGGTACGCCGTAGCTTGAAGCAAGCGTTCCGCATCATTTATCGTTCAGGCTTTAGCTTGTCTAGAGCTATTGAAGAGATGGAAATGCAACTTGATTCTTCCGTTGAAATTGAAAACTTATTACGCTTTTTACGCAATGCTGATCGTGGCATTATGCGTACGCGTCGTGATTAATGAGAAACTCTACATTATATTTATATAATGTAGAGTTTTTTTGTTGTTATTTTATATACTTTTTAGAGGTTCTGTTTAATAGTGAAAGTCTAGGTAAATACTGCATTTTTATGGCCGGAAAAGCATTGATAATGTAGTAAAAATGCGTGATTTATAGTACAATATAATGTATATGAGTATGTCTTAAAATTTACACTCATACTACATAATTTAGCATAGTATTGTGGACCGTTTTCGGCTTCACATAGGAGGTATAGTCGTGGCCAAGGTAGGTTTAATTGCAGGTATTGGCGTTTTACCTGTTGAGTTCATGCGTGCTGCTCATATGTTGGGGCATCAAGTCGTAGTCATCGGTGTTGTACCTGATACAGATCCTATATTAGAGAAAGAAGCAGATGCTTTTTACCATATTAGTGTGGCTAAGTTAGGCAAAATATTTAAAACTCTGAAAAAAGAGGGCGTTTCTGAACTTACCATGCTCGGGAAGGTGACAAAGGAAATTTTGTATAAAGGCTTATCCTTTCCTGATTTAAAAACGTTAGGTGTCCTTAAACGATTGAAAAATCGTAAAGATGATACGATTATGCTCGCTATTGTTGATGAAATTGAACGAGAAGGTTTTTCTGTTTTAGATCAAACTGTGTATTTGAAACCGTTCATGCCTAAGGTTGGAGTGTTGACCAAACGACAACCGACAGAAGAACAATGGCAGGATATTTGCTTCGGCTTTGAATTGGCTAAACAGATGGGCAAGCTTGATATTGGTCAAACTGTAGTAGTAAAACATAAAGCAGCAATGGCTATTGAGGCTATTGAAGGGACTGATAAGTGTATATTGCGTGGTGGTGAACTCGGTAGAGGTGAAGCCGTAGTCGTTAAGACTGAAAAACCAAATCAAGATGTACGCTTTGATGTACCTGCTGTGGGTATTAAGACATTGATGTCCATGATAGATAGTGGTTGTACTGTCTTGGCTGTGGAGGCTGAAAAGACGATATTTGTACAACAAGAAGATGTACTAGAAATGGCTAATCGCCATAATATTATTATTTGTGCTGTAGATCAAGCATTTGTAGATGCTAGAAAGGAACTATGATGAAAATTATGTTTTCTGCTGGCGAAGCGTCTGGAGATACACATGGCGCTAGCGTAGCCAAAGCGCTTTCACAAATAGATTCCAATATAGAAATGTTCGGTATGGGTGGCACCTTGATGGAACAAGCTGGCGTTCGTATCGTATATGATATCAAAAATCTCGGCGTTATTGGCATCGTAGAAATCATAAAATCATTGCCAAAGTTCTTTAAATTACGCACCTATTTAAAACGGGTTATGTTGAAAGAAAAACCAGACGTACTCGTATGTATCGATTATCCGGGATTCAACATGAAATTGGCTGAAGTAGCTCATGAGTTAGGAATCCCTGTATTGTACTATATAGCACCTACTATTTGGGCTTGGCATAGCAGTCGTGGCAAGACTATTAAGAAGTTTGTTACAAAGGTGGCCTCTATTTTTCCGTTTGAAGCAGAAGCATATCGTAAGTTCAATTGTGATGTAGAATTTGTGGGGCACCCATTAGTAGATATCGTGCATCCATCCATGACTGTGGAGGAGTCGATGGACTACTTTGGGGCTAGACCAGAAGCAAAACGCGTTCTATTGATGCCGGGAAGTCGAAAACAAGAGGTGTTATCCCTTTTGGATGTAATGCTTGAAAGTGGGGAGCGTTTATTACAATCTCATGAAGATGTGCAGTTCTTTTTACCGCGAGCTCATACGATTGACCGCAGTGAATTAGAAACTTTCATCAGTGAACGGAAGGTTCCTGTAACGATTACAGAGGACCATACATATGATTTAATGCAGATTTGTGATGTATGTTTGGCAGCATCGGGAACTGCTACATTAGAAACGGCGATGATGGAATTACCAACTGTATTATTGTATAAGGTATCGCCAATTACCTATGGAATCGGTAAGATGGTCGTAAATCTTACACATGTGGGTTTGCCTAATATTGTGGCTGGTAAGGAAGTGATTCCCGAATTATTACAAGACGATGTTTCCGTAGATGCTATAGTGAATACCGTCTTACCTCTATTAGATGATTTACAAGTTAATCAACGTATGCGCACTGAATTGCGTAGCGTTAGAGATAAACTAGGTGAGCCTGGCGCTGTTAATCGTGTGGCTCAATTGATTTACAACCTAGGTAAGGAGAATATTGATGAATAGTTACTCACGTTTGTTGTTTTTTGTGAGACCCTATTATAAACGAATGATATTTGCTGTATTTTGCATGATTGTAGCAGCTGCAGCATATCTAGTAGTACCATGGCTTATCAAAAATGTAGTAGACCAAGTACTGCAAGATAAAAATATGTTTATGCTGAATCTCATCGTTGGGGCCATCATTTTAATATTTTTAATTCGTGGCTTTGCAACTTATGGACAGACTTATAATATGTCCTATATCGGTCAACGAGTTATCATCGATGTGCGGGAAGCCATTTTTAAGCATTTACAACGCTTGTCCTTATCCTATTTTGATCGCCGTAAAACTGGCGTCATTATGAGTAATCTTACAAATGACGTATCGGCTCTTCAATCAGCAGTAGTGGATAATCTAATATCTCTTATTACAGAGTCCGTTACCTTGATTGGTTCTTTAGTTTCCATGTTGCTCATCGATTGGAAGTTAACACTGGTTACATTTATTACGGTACCAATGGTGCTGATTATCATAAATGTATTTGGTAAAAAGTTGCGTTTAGCTGGTCATGATGTACAAGGCCGAATCGCCGACATTACAGCTCTTTTGCAAGAGGTCATTTCTGCTATTCGCGTTGTAAAATCTTTTGCTCGTGAAGGTTTTGAAGTTAAGCGCTTTGAAGTAGAAAATCAGAATAACTTCAATGCTGTTATTAAAGCCACTAAATTGACTAGCTTATTAAGTCCGATGGTTGAGTTCTCTGCAGCAATCGCTGTGGCTGTTATTCTATGGTATGGTGGCTATTCCGTAGTTACCGGTACGATTACAGCCGGTTCTTTAATTGCATTCTTGATTTATGCTATCAATTTATCAAATCCTGTTAAGCGTTTGAGTCAAGTTTATGGTAATATCCAAAAAGCATTGGCTGCAGCTGACCGTGTATTCGATATATTAGATACAAAAGCAGATGTAGTAGAAAAAGAAAATGCTATTGATTTACCGGATATTAAAGGAGATGTAGATTTTAATCACGTTAGTTTCTCCTATGATGGCGAAAAAATGGCATTATGTGATTTTAACTTGTCTGTTAAGGCTGGTGAAAGCGTAGCCTTAGTAGGACCATCTGGTGCAGGGAAAACAACATTAGCCAATCTATTACCTCGATTCTACGATGTAACAAGTGGCTCTATAACAATTGATGGTACAGATATTAAAGATGTAACCTTTAAATCGTTGCGCAACCAAATTGGTTTGGTACCACAAGAAACGGTTTTATTTAATGCATCTATTAAAGAGAACATCTTATATGGTCGCTTAGATGCCAGTGAAGAAGAAATCTACGAAGCTGCTAAGGCGGCAAATGTAATGGAATTTGTGGATAAGATGCCGGATGGTCTCGATACTATTGTAGGTGAACGAGGTAGTTCCTTATCTGGTGGTCAACGTCAACGCGTTGCGATTGCCCGTGCTATCTTGAAAAATCCTAAGATTTTAATTCTTGATGAAGCTACTTCTGCTCTTGATACAGAAAGTGAAAAACTAGTACAAGAAGCGTTAGACCGATTGATGGAAGGCCGTACTGCCTTTGTTATTGCCCATCGGTTGAGCACTGTACAAAATGCACATCAAATCGTCGTATTAAATCAAGGTAAATTGGTAGAGAAGGGAACTCACCAAGAATTATTAGCCTTGGAAAATGGTTTATATAACCATCTTTATTCCGTTCAGTTCTCTAATAAAGGATAAACATGTACTGGATATATAATGTATTGCTCATATTTTATTGGATTGGCCTAATTCCGGTTATCCTATATCGTCTTGCTTTTGAAGATGGTTTCTATGAGCGTATAAAACAAAGTGCAGGATATATGCCTGCTACATTACTAAAAAAAATAGAAGGACGTCGTGCGATTTGGATTCATGCTGCATCAGTTGGGGAGATTGTTGCAACAAGTCCTCTTGTAAAAGAGATTAAGCGAGAGTTTCCAGAAGCGGTAGTTGTTGTATCTGTTGTTACGGCTACAGGTCATGCAATGGCACATCGAATTATTCCGGAAGCAGAAGGTATTATCTTCTTTCCTTTAGACTTACCGTATTTAACACGAAAGATTTTGCATATCATTAAACCGATTGCAATTTTACTAGTAGAAACTGAAATTTGGCCAAATTTCTTGCGCATAGCAGAGTCGGAAAAGATTCCTGTTATGATGGTAAATGGACGCATTTCAGATCGTAGTATGAAACGCTATCGCTATATTAGTGCTTTCACACGCGAAATGTTAAGTTCCATTGAGCGATTCTGCATGCAATCAAGTTTTGATGCGGAATATATTGCTCAACTTGGCGCAAATCCTAAGGAAATTACTGTTACCGGCAATATGAAGTATGATCAAACTTATGCCACTGTATCAGAAGAGGAAAAACAAGCCTTGTTGGATGAGTTTGGATTTGGTCATAATCACCCTATTATTGTGGCAGGAAGCACACATAAGGGGGAAGATGAAGCTGTATTTGAATCTTTTAAACAGGTGTTAGTAGAGTACCCTAATGCAAGATTGCTCATTGCACCTCGTGAGATTTATAGAGGGCATGATGTACAGACTTTGGCGAAACGTTATGGGTTGGAGGCAATTTGTCGCAGTGATATGACCGAACCGGTGCATAAGGAAATTCCTGTAGTTGTACTGGATACAATTGGTGAACTTGGCCGTTTGTACAGCTTAGGTGATATCATTTTCGTAGGTGGATCTCTGGTAAAGACCGGTGGTCATAATATTTTAGAACCAGCCGCTCATGGAAAACCTATTATTGTTGGTCCACATATGTTTAATTTTAAGGAAATTTTTAATCTCTTACATTCTCGACATGCTTGTGAGCAAGTTAAAAATCAAAAAGATTTAACCACTATGATTTTACATCTCTGTAAACATCCTGAATTGGCGGCAGAAATGGGGCAGAATTGCCTAGATATTATTAGTGAAAATCGTGGTGCAACGCGTCGCAATACACAAGAATTACGTCAACTATTTGAATCACATCATATTATTCCTTAAGAAATATTGGAGTAATCGATACGGAAGGAGGTGCCTACTATGAATGGTGAAGATATTTTTAAGAGCATTGTAAGCGGTGAAGATCAATCTATCTTAGGCGATGTGGCCAGGGCTGGGTTATCATTGCTTAGTAAGGGTTATAAAAAAGCTGTTACTGTGCGCAACTCAAAATTTGATGCGAATAAAGGGGTTGTAAAAGTATCGGTACCTGTCATTAGTGTTGGTAATATAACGGCTGGAGGAACTGGTAAAACTCCAATGGTTAGACTTATCTGTGATATTTTGGGGCAGAAAGGATTTCATCCAACTGTATTGAGCCGTGGTTATAGAGCAAAAGATAATAGTCAAAATACAATTATTTCCAAGCATGGATCTATTTTAGTAGAGCCTGAGGAAAGTGGGGATGAGGCTTGGCTATTAGCGAAGGTATTACTAAAATCTAGTGTAATCATTGGTCGTAATCGTACAGAATCAGCACGTATAGCTATTGATGAACTAGGTGCTGATTATCTTGTAATGGATGATGGTTTCCAACATCGTGCGTTGTATCGTGATAAGGATATCGTATTAATCGATGCATCCAATCCTTTTGGCTATGAACATGTATTGCCAAGAGGATTATTGCGTGAGCCTATTGAGGGGCTTTTAAGAGCCGATATTATTGTGCTTACCAAGGTGGATCAAGTCGACCCTGGATTGGTAGCCGCACTTAGAAAACGACTAGCCCGGATGGTACCACAAAAGCCTGTTTATGAGACTGTTCATAAACCACGTGCGGTTTATACACTTGATGCATGGGCTACTGGTGATGAGGGAAACCCGATTGGTACTGATAACGATTTGCCTATTATGGCCGTAAGTGGCATTGGTAATCCACAATCATTTACAAAGACGTTAGAAGGCTGTGGTTATAATGTAGTTCATACAATGGGCTTTGGTGATCATCATGATTTTACAGATGATGATGTAGTAGAAATCTGGAAGCAAGCTTTTGCTCATCAAGCTAAGGCGATTATGATTACTGAAAAAGATGCTGTTAAATTAAGTCAGTTGCATACAATTGAAGACTTGGAAATACCGATTCTAGTGCTATCCATAGGTATTGAGTTCATCTCTGGAAAACAAGAATTCATAGAAAATTTAGAGATTTAGTGTATAATAATAAGATACGCAAATAAAAGAAATGGGGTTTTATTGTGAATATTGGTTGTGTGATTCCAGCTCGTTTTGGTTCCACGAGATTGCCAGGGAAACCATTGGCAGATATCGCTGGTAAACCTATGATCCAACGTGTTTATGAACGTGTGACAGAGGCGAAGAAACCACAGGTGTTTATCGTGGCTACTGATGATCAACGTGTATACGATGTAGTTAAATCTTTTGGTGGTACCGTTGTTATGACTGATGCCAATCATCCGACTGGAACTGACCGATTAGCTGAAGTAGCACAACAATATAATGACCTAGATGTTATCATCAATGTACAAGGTGATGAACCTATGATTGATGCGCATTTAATCGATCAGTTAGGAGCGCTTTTTGAAGATGATGAACATCTACAAATGGCTACAGTAGCAACCCCTTTATTAGAAGATGAGTATGATGACCCTTCTGCGGTGAAGGTTATACTTAATAAACGAAATGATGCGATGTATTTTTCTCGCTCTTTAATTCCATATCCACGTCATGATTTTGTTAATGCTCCTTTAAAGCATATTGGTATTTATGCATATCGTCGTCAATTTTTATTAGACTATGCAAAAATGAAGCCTACTGCAGCAGAGCAAACAGAGTCGTTAGAACAATTGAGAGCGTTGGAAAATGGATTTTCCATTCGCGTCATTACTACAGATAAACGATTTGTTGGTGTTGATACACCAGAAGACTTAGCTCGTGTAAATGCAATATTCGAGCAAGAGGAGAAATAAATGAAAACAGTAAATGTTGGTAATATGACAATTGGTGGCGGCAAAGGGCTATTTGTATTAGCAGGTCCATGCGTAATCGAAGATTACGACCGTACATTGGCAATTGGTAAAGAGGCTAAAGCAATTTGTGAACGCCTTGGCATTCCTTATGTATTTAAAGCTTCCTTTGATAAAGCTAATCGGTCTAGCTTTAATTCTTTCCGTGGTCCAGGCCTAGAAGAAGGTCTAAAGATTTTAGCATCTATCAAAAAAGAATTGAATGTGCCAGTTGTTAGCGACATTCATTCTATTGAACAAATTGAACCTGCTGCAGAAGTGTTGGATATTCTTCAAATTCCTGCATTCTTATGTCGTCAAACAGACTTAGTTTACGGCGCTGCTAAAACAGGCAAATGCGTAAATGTAAAAAAAGGTCAATTCATGGCTCCAAAAGATATGGAGAATGTTCTTAATAAAATGAAAGAATCGGGCAATGAAAATCTTATGCTTACAGAACGTGGTTTTAGCTTTGGCTATAATAACCTCGTTGTAGATATGAGATCATTCCCTATTATGCGTTCCTTTGATTATCCAGTGATTTTTGACGCTACACATAGCGTACAATTACCAGGTGGGGCTGGTACAAAATCTAGTGGAAATCGAGAATTCGTACCAAATTTAGCACGTGCCGCTGTTGCTAGTGGTGTAGATGGTTTATTCTTTGAAGTACATGATAATCCTGAAGAAGCGCTTTCCGATGGTCCAAACATGGTGTATTTAAATCAATTTGAAGATTTATTAAAAGACTTAGTAGCTATTGATAAAATCGTAAAACGATAAGGGGCGATAGTATTGGATATTTTAGAACAGGCTGCTCAAGTGCTTCATGAGGAAGCACAAGCGATAGAACAGTTAATAACGACATTAGATCAAAGTTTTGTAAATGCTGTTAACATGATTCTTGCATGCAAAGGTCGTGTTGTATGTACGGGTATGGGTAAATCTGGACATATTGGTCGCAAGATTGCTGCTACATTGGCGAGTACAGGTACACCAGCATTATTTATGCACCCAGGGGAAGGTGTTCATGGCGATCTAGGTATGATTACTGAAGATGATGTGGTACTTGCCTTTTCTAATAGTGGGGAAACAGGTGAAATCATTAGTATTTTGCCTTCATTGCGCCGCATAGGTGCTAAATTGATTTGCGTTGTAGGGAAACCTGAATCTACATTGGCTAAAAATTCCGATGTTGTACTATTGGCGCAAGTTGAACGTGAAGCATGTCCGTTAGGATTGGCACCCACTACAAGTACAACAGTAGCATTGGCCTTGGGTGATGCTTTGGCTGTATGTTTATTAGAACGTCATCATTTTACGCCGGAAAACTTCGCTGTTTTCCATCCAGGTGGTTCACTTGGCAGACGTTTATTGTTGACTGTTGAAAATATCATGCATGGCGGTGAAGATAATCCAGTTGTACACAAAGGGGCAACTGTTCGAGATGCATTGTTTGTAATGACGGAAAAAGGTCTTGGTGCCACTAGCGTTATCGATGAAGATGGTCACCTAATTGGTCTTGTAACTGATGGTGATGTGCGTCGTGGCCTTGATTCTGGTAGCAATTTCTTAGAGTGGCCAGTTGAAGATATGATGACGAATATGCCTCGTACTATCACAAAGGATAAATTGGCTGCTGAGGCACTCCATGTGATGGAAAAGAATCAACCTCGCCCTATTACAGTACTACCTGTAGTAGATGAAGAAGGCCATGCAATGGGTATTGTTCACATTACAGACTTACTTCGTCGAGGCATCGTGTAATGAATATTAAGTGGATAATCCTCGATGTTGATGGTGTATTAACAGATGGAAAATTAATCTATACATCGAGTGGTGAAGAAATAAAGGCTTTCTCTGCAAGAGACGGATTAGGTCTAGCTGCCGCTCATAAAGCAGGAATTTCTTTGGGCATTATAACGGCTCGTACATCGCCTATGGTGGAACGGCGTGCTAAGGAGTTAAAATTTGATGCTTTATTGATGGGGCATGCTAATAAAACAGAGGCTTTGCGTTCTCTTTGTGCTAGTCACAATATTGAGTTAGAGCATATAGCTTATATGGGTGATGATTTAAATGACCTAGGGGCCTTATCTCTTGTAGGTTTGCCGATGGCTCCTCAAGATGCGGCGGCTGAGGTTAAGGAATTAGCTCAATTTGTATCAAATCACAATGGTGGATCTGGTGCCGTGCGAGATGCTGTTGAATATATTTTAAAAGCTCATAACATGTGGGATTCAGTCGTAAAAGACTATGCTATGGAGGCTCATAACCATGGTCAATAAAGGAGGTGAGCAGAATGAAGAATGAATGGCAATACCATGTCGTTAAGGGGATTAGTTGGCTTGTATGTCGACTGCCGTATAAGCTCATTTTGCTCATAGGTGCTAGCTTAGGACCCCTGTATGGAGTTATTGCAAAAAAGCAAAAGCTAAGAGGCATTAAAAATATAAAAATTGGCATGAATATGAATGACGAACAGGCAGAGGCTTTAATTGAAAAACTATTCAAAAACCTAGGCCGTAGTGTTATGGAAATTCTGTATATGCCGAATTTGACTAAGAAATTTATTAATGAGCATATCGAAATGCGCGGTGTAGAACATTTGGATAATGCTATTAAAGAAGATAAAGGCGTCATTGTTCTTACGGGGCATGTAGGAAACTGGGAATGGATGGGTGCTGCTTTAGCCGCACATGGGTATCCATCTACGACAATTGTTAAGAAACAACCTAATGCACAATTTACACGTTTTATGAATGAGTATCGTGAAATGGTAGGCCTTGATGTGTTTGCCAGTGGTGGTAATGAAATAGTTTCTGCTGCGAAAGCATTGAAAAAGAAGAAATTATTGGGCTTCTTGGCCGATCAAGATGGATATATTCATGGCCTACCGGTTCCGTTTTTAGGGCAGCCTTCTTCTGCCGTTGTAGGGCCGGCTACATTTGCTAAAAAATTCGGATCTCCCGTAGTACCGATTTTTGCATCTAGAAAGCCAGAAGGCGGACATATTGTTCATATTTTGCCACCATTACATTACAATAATAGTGGCGATGATGATGTAGATATGTATACGTTGACAGAAGAATGTGTACGTGTAACAGAAGACTTTATTCGCGAGCATCCGGATGAGTGGATTTGGTTCCAACATCGTTGGATGACTAAGATGAGTGAAATCGTTGATTATGATAAGAAACTAGAGATTCGGGAGAGAGCACATGAAAAACAATAAAAAATTAATCGCTATTGTCGTGGCTGTCGTCATTGCTCTAGTTGGTCTAATCGCATTTATTTTGCATGACTCTGGAGACTCTTCCTCTAAAGGGACCGGCACTGGTCAATTGGTGAATTTCCAAGGTGCTGAATTACAAGAGGAGAAGGATGGTAAGTTGGTATGGGCCCTATCAGCAGAGAAAATTGAGTATGACCCACGTTCAAAATCGATTGTACTCACTAATTTGAAGGGCCTTTTCTATCAAGATGATGTGACAACTACGATTACAGCACCTCATGCTGTATTGTCTGGCGATCATAGTTCCCTTGATATTGATGGTGGTGTAACAGCTACCAATACGGAAGGGGCTAATTTTAAGACCGATGCCTTACATTTTGATAACAAAACTAAAATGCTAACATCAAAAACGGCTTTCACTTATGATTCAAAAGATATTACCTTAACTGGTGATAAGTTAGAAGGTAATATGTCGTTGAAACAAATCAAAGCGATTGGTCATGCTAAATTGACGAAAAAGTAAAGTTGAGGAATTGCGATGAATAAGAAAAAATATATGGGATTAGCTGTAATCTCAGCAATGATGATGCTATCTGTTACCGCTTGGGCTGCCAATGAAGGTCCGTTGACTATTAGTGCGGATACATTATCCTATGATGGTAATACAGGTCGTGCAGAGGCATCTGGTAATGTAGTAATTACACAACAAGATAAAACGATGACTGGTGCGAATGGATGGTACAATACTAAAACTCGTGAAGCATCCCTAGAAGGTGGTGTTTCCATGATTGGTGATAATATGTCCATGTCCGCACAATCTGTACATAGTGTAAATGATAACCAGTTCACTGCAGAAGGGGATGTTCATTTGCAACGGGATGATCGCCAAATCTTTGGTGACTCTGTTGAGTACAACTCTGATACTGAATATGGTAAGGTAGTGGGGAATGCTAAATTAATTGCAGAAGGCACTACATTGACAGGTAACCAAGTAGAAGGTTGGTTGAAAGAAATTCGCGCCGTTGCACAAGGTGGAGTGACATTTAATAATCCAGATAAAAATGTATCTGGTTCAGCAGATCGTGCTACGTATACACAAACGCCTAATCAAAATGATGGGGTTGTATTGCTTACTGGTTCAGCCCATGCTGTACAAAATGGTAACGTGTTGAATGCTCCTGAGTTAAAATTGTACTTGAAGGATAACTCTGCGGAAACATTAGGCGGACGTAGTACATTAGTTATCACACCGAACTAGTAAGGATTATTGTATGTATATAGAAACTAAGAACCTAGTCAAAACATTTAATGGTCGGAATGTAGTAGATGGTGTAAGTCTTCATGTTGAAAAAGGACAAGTCGTGGGGCTATTGGGGCCTAATGGGGCTGGGAAGACCACATCGTTCTACATGATTGTAGGCATTGAAAAACCGACGACAGGTATTATTACAGTTGATGGTAAGGATATCACGATGTTACCAATGTATAAGCGGGCAGCGGAAGGCATTGGATATTTACCCCAAGAGGCATCGATTTTTAGATCTATGACTGTTGAGGAAAATATTCGTGCTATGTTGGAAACAACAAATAAAAATCGTGATGAAATCGATCAAATTGTAAATTCTCTCATCGATGAATTTAATATTGGTCATGTTCGAGATCGTAAGGGGATGCAATTATCTGGTGGTGAACGACGTCGTGTAGAGATTGCTCGTTGTTTGGCATTAGAACCGAACTTCATTTTATTGGATGAACCATTTGCCGGTGTAGACCCAATTGCCGTAGCCGATATTCAACAAATTATTTTACAAGTAAAAAATCGAGGAATCGGTATTCTTATTACAGATCATAATGTACGAGAAACATTAGGTATTGTTGATAAGGCATATATTCTAAGCACAGGTAAAATCTTATTGGAAGGTACGCCTGATGAAATTGCGAATAACCCAATCGCTCGTGAACATTATTTAGGTAACAATTTTAAATTATAGGAGGGACCATGCGCTTATTAGATAAATATATTTTAAAAGCCTTTGTAGGTCCATTCCTATTTGGAGTGTTCGCATTTACCAGTATTTTCATTGGTACAGGTACGTTATTCCGCATTGCTCAATATATAACAGAATATGGTGCTCCGTTACTACTTGTTATGAAAGCTTTCTTTTTAGCTATGCCAAGCATTATTTTATTGACATTCCCTATGTCTGTATTGCTTGGTTCATTGATGGCTTTCAGCAGACTAAGTAGTACTAGTGAAATCGTAGTTATGAGGGCTGGTGGCCTTAGTTTCTTGCGACTAGCAATGCCTGTATATATTTTAGCGTTGCTTATTTCTATTGGTGCCGTAGCATTTAATGAATTTGTCGTACCACGTACAAACAATATGTATCAAACCATTGTGCGCGAAGAAATTATGAAGAATGCAACGCCACAAACGCAAAATCATATCGTTTTAAAATCTATGAATGGTGATAATCTTAGTACCTTGATGTATGCTAAACACTATGATAGTGAAAGTAAAAAACTAAGTATGATTACGGTGCAACAATTCAATGATAAGGGTGAGCTGCAACAAGTAGAAAATGCGGAAAATGCTGAATGGAATGGTCAAGTATGGGTCATGCATAGCGGTATAATCTATGACGTATCTGCCGGTGAAGGTGTAGAGCGGACAATGAAGTTTAAAGAACAAGTATTGCCAATTAAATCTTCACCAAATGAAGTACAACAAGATCAACGTAAACCTGAAGAATTGACAATCAAAGAATTGCGTCACCAAATTAAGGCGTATAAAGCTGCATATACAAATTCTAATAAACTAGAGATGGAAATGTATCAACGTTTTACCATTCCGTTGGCAAGCTTTGTATTTGCTTTAGTAGGCGCACCATTGGGCTTACAAAAACAACGGTCTAGTTCGTCTATCGGGTTTGGTATCAGTATTTTAATTATCTTTATTTACTATGGTGTCATGACCTTTGCCGGAGCTCTTGGTAAAGGTGGTGCATTACCAACGTGGATGGCAGCCATGATTCCTGATACATTAGGTATCATTGCCGGATTATATTTAAATTGGCGTGTTTCGCGCTAATAGATAGTATGTTGGATTACAATTTATTTTGAAAGGAGGGACGCCATGCTTGTAGGATTAAAGATTCTCGTTATTATCGCTATCATGGGCGGGCTTATTGCCTATATGGGTGATAAACTAGGAACAAAGGTCGGTAAGCGTAGAATGTCCCTCTTTGGATTGCGTCCTAAGCATACATCGATCATTGTAACGATTGTAACAGGTCTACTCGTTGCAGCCGCAACGGTTGGCGTTCTCACATTTACATCGCAAAGTGTACGTACTGCTCTCTTTGGGATGGATCAATTACGGGCAGATATGAATCAGCTAACAGCAGAGGTAGCTGCTAAAAATGCTGAATTAGAACGAGGTCAAGCCTTATTGGAAGCTAATAAAAAAGAATTAGCGGACCGTATGGCTGAGATTGAAACAATTCGTAAAGAGGTTGAACAAAGTCGTCAAGAATTAGCTGATGCAGAGGCTGCGAAGGTTGCTACAGAGGCAGAATTATCTGCATTACAAGCCTCCTATGATGAGGCCTCTAAAAAATTGGCTGCCTTGGAAGCTACACGGGCTAGTATGGAAAAACATATTGCGGACTTGCAGAAAACACAAGAAGAGTTAAAAACGGGGATTATCCATCTTCGAGAAGGTACGATTTTATTCCAAGTAGACCAATTATTAGCACAGGCAGTAGTGCGTAATGGTTTATCCCCTAATGAAGCGCGTGATGCAGTTAATAGTATTGTGGAAGATACAAATAAACTCGTTCTTCGTCGCTTAGGTGTTGAAGATCATGGTGAATCTGTTGTATATGTAGACCGTCAAAATATAGAGGTTGCCATTTCTAAAATTGAAGAATCCAAAACGCCTATGGTTATCCAAGTGGTTGCAGCAGGTAATATCATTGCTGGCGAACCAGCGGTTGCAACGATTCACGTGTACCCACAACAATTTATTTATAAATCAGGTGACGTGATTGCTACGTCTGTTATCGATGGTGGTAGTAATGCTCAAGTCAATATGCTTCGTTTCTTGAAACAAGTCAATGAAGAGGCTAAGTCTAAAGGGGTTATACCAGATTCGTTGTCCGGTGATATTGGTACAATACCTGGAGATGAATTATTTTCGGCGATACGTCGTATTGGTATGTTACATGGCAAGGTATATGTAGAGGCGTATGCTGATGGTGATACATATTCATCTGGCCCTGTACACATTAAATTGCGTATTACACAGATGACAGATACGGGTAAACTTATAAAACCAAATTAGTTTCTATATAAATGGCCTATGTATTAAGATTTAATACATAGGTCTTTTATTTTGTGATAAAATATAACTATTGTATTGAGGAATGAGGAAAATAGTATGAATAATATATCGTATATAGCCGCTGTCGATCCAGGGAATGAAAAGACAGGCGTTGCTATCCTTTCACAAGCAGGTGAGTTAATATATCGAACCATTGTAGAAACTAAGACATTTAATAGTTCCTTTGAAAGTATATTAAGTACTTATCTTGGTATATATCATATTGTATGTGGTAATGGTACCAATCATAAGCATTTATATCCATCTATACAACAAATTGGGCGCAATCATAAAATTACGACAAGTTTGATAGATGAATCACATAGTACTGAAGAGGCTCGAAAATTGTATTGGCAATATAATCCACCTACGGGGTGGCGTAGATTCGTACCAAAAGGCATGCAATTTCCACCAGAACCTGTAGATGACTTAACAGCCTATGTCATTGGTAAGCGATATACTAAACAATTGAAGGAAGAGGATTATAATAAACTTCAAGACTATAAAGTAGAAGATGATTTAGAGGCTAAACGTTTAGCGGCAATTAAAAAATTATATAATGAAGGAGATACACATGAGTAATGTGATAAAAAAGATACATTGGTCCAGTATACTACTGCGATGTATTTGGATGATTATAGGGGCCCTGATTTATACGGTGGGCCTAGATCTATTTTTAGTGCCAAATAATATCATCGATGGTGGCGTTGTTGGTATATCTTTGATGGCAGCTGAACTTACAGGAATATCGTTTAGTATATTTGTAGTATTAATCAATATTCCATTCTTGTATATTGGCTATCGCATTAATGGCAAGGTATTCACTATATCTACATTGTTTTCTATCGTTTGGATGGCTATATTTTCATCCTTTGCCCATGAATTTACACCAATTACAACCAATCCTTTTTTAGGTGCTATTTTTGGTGGCATCATACTTGGTATTGGTGTAGGCCTTATTATACGTAATGGGGGCTGCTTAGATGGGTCGGAAATCGTAGCTATTATTTTTGATAAAAGAACTACATTCTCTGTAGGCGAGATTGTAATGGCCATGAATTTAGTCATCTTAGGGGCGGCCGGATTTGTATATAGTTGGGATAGTGCCATGTATTCTTTAGTGGCTTATTTTATCGCTTACAAAATGATTGATATTACAATCACAGGCCTAGAGGAATCAAAAGGCGTCATGATTATTACTGATGCAGAAAATTCAGAGAAAATTGCAGATACGTTAAATGCAAACCTCAATCGAGGGGTTACCATATTATATGGTGAAGGCGGTTATTTAAAAACACCTAAGCATGCATTGTATTCAGTCGTAACACGGTTAGAGATTACGCGATTGAAAGATGCCGTATATGAAGTAGATCCATCAGCATTTATAACTATTCAAGATGTACACGATGTATTTGGTGGACGTTTTACTAAGGGTGGACATTAAGGGGGCTCTAATGAATAATAAATTTGTAAAAGAAACGTTGGATTGGATATATGCCATTGTATTGGCCCTAGTCATTGCTATGGTCATTCATATTTTTATCGTACAACCAACGCGCGTATCCGGTGAATCTATGGAGGATACACTACATAATGGTCAGTATTTAATCGTTACTAAGTGGCAACATATTATGCAGGATGTACCTGATTATGGTCAAATCGTTATCATTGACAGTCGTGTGAACCGTGAACGCACATGGATAGATGATGTGAAAGAACCGTTGATGAACTATGTTAGCGTTATCGATAAATCGGCTCAAACAAATGATGTGTGGGTAAAACGCGTTATCGGTAAAGCAGGTGACACATTAGAATTTAAAGATGGTCACGTATGGCGTAATGGTGAAGAACTACAAGAACCTTATACCAAAGATCCTACAATGAACTATAGCCGTTCTACACCTGTTGTAGTACCTGAAGGTCATGTATTTGTAATGGGGGATAATCGAAATCATTCTAGTGATAGTCGATTTATAGGACCAGTACCTGTAGATCATGTACTAGGTTTTGTAGAGTATGCTCTATAATAGGTAACTTTACACAAAATTTATTAGTATTAAGTAGTAAAATGCAATACTATTATTCTTTATATGAGAACGTATATTACTAAATTGTAATGTACGTTCTTTTTTATATATTTGATGAAGTATTATATTGCTTACAATCTATCCCTTTTATACATATAAAGATGAATGATTTATATAATCAATATCATTTACAATGATATTGAAAATTGATATTATTTCTATGTTATGTGAATTTTTTTTAGAGAGGTTTAGATGATGAATAAGAAAAATCTATCTTTAGCAGTTGCAGCATTATCTGTTGTAGGCGTAACGACAGCCTTTGCAGCCAATCCTTTTTCTGATGTAACACCTGATAGTTGGGCTTATCAATCCGTATCACAATTGGCTAGTGCTGGTATCATTAACGGATATCCAGATGGTACTTTCAAAGGCCAAAAGGATATTACCCGTTTTGAGATGGCTCAAATGGTTGCTAAAGCAATGGCAAATCAAGATCGTGCTAATGCTGAGCAACAAGCTATGATTAATCGATTAGCCGATGAGTTCTCCAATGAATTATCTAATTTAGGCGTACGCGTATCTGCCTTAGAAGATCGCGTAGGGAATGTTAAGTTCTCCGGTGATGCTCGTATTAACTATGTTGAAAAAGAAGGCATAGATAATCTAGATTCCGAAGGTAAATTTACGGCTCGTGTGCGTTTGAATATGGATGCTAAAGTTAATAAGAATACATCTGTAAAAGCGCGATTAACTTCAGGATCTATTGAACTTGGTGATGCAGCTAAAGATCATACTATGTCCTTTGATTTAGCCTATGTAGAACATAAATTTGGCAAAAATCATATGGTAGATATTGGCCGTTATACACAAAGCTTTGGTGATGGTTTAATCTATTCTAGTAACTTCGATGGTATTGGGTATACAACACAAGTAGGGAAGGTAAATGTTAATGCTGCCTACGGTTACCCAACACTAGGTCGCTTTAGTAAGGCCTCTAAAGAAAATAATACCGAAATGGCACTTATTAACCTTAGTGCACCAGTAAATAAACACTTAAATGTAGGTGGTATGTTTGCTCATGTAGGTACTACTAACGTTAAAATGGGCAATGGTAAGACTACTAATGATTTTAACAATGTATATGGTTTTAATGCACAATACAATATTGGTAAATTTGCCACTAATGCTGAATGGGTGACCGCAACAGGTCTTAGCAATAGTGATGTTTGGAATGTAGGCGTTAAATGGGGCGACTATAAAATCAGTAAGAAAAACTCCTGGCGTGTAGCGCTTGATTACTACAACCAAGAAAAGAATGCTCCTGTATTCAAGACACAAAAATATGAAGGTAATGACTTGTATGGTAAATCTCGCTATGAAGGCTATAAAGCATGGCAGCTTAGCGCATCCTATGCACCAGAGAAAAATGTAGGCATTACAACATATTATGGCTTCCATGCCAAAACACAAGAAGGCCATAAGGTAAATGATTACTATCGTGCAGACTTGTTATTTAAATTCTAATTAATACCTATGAAATAAGATCTATCAGAGATGATAGGTCTTATTTTTTGTTATAACTAATTAATTTAAGTTACATTTATTAGCTTTATAGATTAATTAGGGTGGTATGTGAGGTTAAAATACATTATTTTATACGCGAATAAAATGAAATTTTACAAAATTTAATTTTAATAAATGCAGATAAATACTACTTTTATTGCACAAAATTATTTCATGAAAGAAATTTCATCATATTTAATTGTATAAAATGCTTTACAAATTTGTTGACCGGATGTATATTGACATCACAGAAAGACAACACACCAAGTTGTGGTGATATACAAGAACAGAAGAAGAGGAAACGTGGATACTCATCAGGATGTTCTTATATAGATCATAACTAGATGTACAGTCTTCTGATAATATATATTTTTTTCTAAATTTGTTAGTCAAAAAGACTATATCAGAAAGAAGGAATCTATTATGAAAAAACAATTCGCAGCAGTATTTGCAGCAACAGCTCTTTTAGGTGTAACTAGCGCATTCGCAGCTAACCCATTCTCCGATGTAACTCCTGATTCTTGGGCATACCAAGCTGTATCTCAATTGGCGGCAGCTGGCATCGTTAATGGTTACCCAGATGGTACTTTCAAAGGTCAAAATGATATCACTCGTTACGAAATGGCTCAAATGGTAGCTAAAGCAATGGCTAACCAAGATAAAGCTAATGCAGAACAACAAGCAATGATTAATCGTTTGGCTGATGAATTCTCCAACGAATTGAACAACTTGGGCGTACGCGTTTCCAAATTGGAAGACCGTGTAGGTAATGTAAAAGTTACTGGTGATGCTCGTATCCGTTATCAAGGTTCTGAAGACAAAGGCGTTTACAAAGATGGTAGCAAATCCTTAACTGATGGCCGTGCTCGCGTTCAATTCAATGCAAAAGTAAATGATAAAACTGATGCAGTAGTTCGTGTTAAAGGTGGCTATGAATTCGGTGATGCTTCCAATGGTACAACTGCTAAAATCGACCGTGCATATGTAGATCACAGATTTGGTCAAAACGTATCCGCTAAGGCTGGTCGTTTCAATCAAACAATTGGTGGCGGTTTGATGTATGATGATACATTCGACGGTGCTCAATTGAACGTTGGCAATGATAAAATCCAAGTACAAGGTGCTTATGGTTACATGATGGAAGGCGCTGCAGAAGGCAATGCTAAATCTGATAACCCATCTGTATCTTATGTAGGTGTTAAAGGTAAAATCGGTCAAGAATCCTCCGTTGGTGGTTTTTACTCCAGATTGTCTAGCGGTAAATTAGAACATAATGGTGCAAGCGTTGCTACTGATCATCAAAACGTATACGGCTTCAATGCAGACTTCCGCAAAGATAAAGTATGGGTTGGCGGTGAATGGTTGAAAGCTTCTGACGTAGCTAATTCTCAAGCTTGGACAGCTGGTGTAGGTTATGGTAACTACGACATCGCTAAGAAAGGTACTTGGGATGTGAAAGGTCAATACTTCAACCAAAAAGCTAATGCACCTATCGTAAGCTCCACTTGGGATCAAGCATATGACTTAACTAATACAAATAACGGTTACAAAGGTTATGTAGCAACAGTTGATTACGCTGTACAAGATAACGTAGGCTTAAGCGCTGGTTATGGTTTCAACTCTAAAGACCAAAGCGGTAAAGACTTATCCGATTTCTATCGTGCAGAACTAAACTACAAATTCTAATTGATAATCAAATAACACTATTATGAAAACCATCTCTTAATAACATATAATAGTATATATAAAGGAGTCCTCCTTGGAGGGCTCCTTTTTGTATGTAAAAATGGTAATATGCAATATGTAGTATGAGTATAAAATGACTCAAATGTGAATCTATATTAATGAATAAAAACAATCACAGTATATTTAATAAGTAAAACTTAATAATAATGATGAGAATAAATATCATTATAAGAAAAAATGGATAAATTTGTATAAAATTTTGATTTTTTTGAGTTGTAAAAAATTTAGGTAAAATCTAAGTTTTCTAAGATTTTAAAAATTTAATTTTCTTAAATGAGAATGTAAATGAGAAAAAAGGGTTTACATCAAAAAATCTTCGTGCTAATATCATGGCAACAAGAGGCGGTAAGCAAAACATACTGAAATCTCGATGAAGAATTATGGCGAGGAAACGTGGACACTCCCAAGAGAATTCTAAATCTTGAAATTAGAATGAATTGTGAATCGCAACTTGTGAAAACAATTTTATTCTTATTTTTCAGAAAGAAGGAATTCAACTATGAAAAAACAATTCGCAGCAATCTTTGCAGCAACAGCAGTTTTGGGTGTAACTACTGCATTCGCAGCTAAC
>JAIITD010000167.1 GCA_022737715.1 Veillonella sp. | reverse complement strand
TTAATCTATGTTTTGTGGCTCCAACACATCTTCATGATGGGGTTGTGCACCTTCTAAGTGATCAACTGGTTGTTCAATTTCTTGAATCAATTGTGCACGAATTTTGTACAATGCCATGATTGTTTCATCTTGAATGGATTCAATCATGTGTTGGAACATATCATAGGCTTCAAATTTATATTCAACCAACGGATTTTTTTGACCATATGCACGAAGGCCAATGCCTTCACGAAGCATGTCCATATTATCCAAATGTTCCATCCATTTACTATCGACAACACGTAACATAATTGCCTTTTCAAGCTGGCTAAACATCGCTTCACCTAAAAGATCAACACGATCTTGATATTCGCTATGTGCGATTTCGTGTAAGCGTTCATCCAATTCTTGACGTGTATATTCTTCCATTTCTTCTGTAGACATAAGGTCAGAAGTCAAGAAGTATTGACTCAAGTGTTTATGTAAACCTTCGTAATCCCATTCTTCAGGATACAATTTTTCATCCGCATATGTATCAACAGCTTCAGTAACAAGTTTGTCGATCATTTCATTGATGGTATCTCGTAAAGATTCATTACGTAATATACGACGGCGTTGCTCATATAACACTTCACGTTGTTGATTCATAACATCGTCATATTCCAAGATATATTTACGAATATTATAGTTATGGTCTTCAACTTTCTTTTGAGCACGTTCGATAGATTTAGTGATTAAGGAATGTTCAATTGGTTCATCTTCTTCCATTCCAAGTTTATCCATGATGCCAGAAATGTTGTCAGCACCAAAGATACGCATCAAGTCGTCTTCCAAAGATAGGAAGAATTGTGAAGAACCTGGATCACCTTGACGGCCGGCACGACCGCGTAATTGGTTATCAATACGACGACTTTCATGACGTTCAGTACCTAAGATAGCTAAACCACCAAGTTCAGGAACACCTTCACCTAGTGTGATATCAGTACCACGACCAGCCATGTTTGTAGCGATTGTAACCATCCCCATTTGACCAGCATTGGCAACGATTTCCGCTTCTTGTTCATGATGCTTAGCATTCAATACCTTATGTGGCACACCAGCGCGCAATAACATATCTGAAAGCTCTTCGGATTGAGTAATGGATGTAGTACCAATCAAAATAGGTTGGCCCGTTTGATGACGTTCTACAGCATTACGTACAACAGCACGATATTTTGCTGCTTTAGATTTAAAGATAAGGTCAGGCAAGTCTATACGAATCAAAGGACGATTTGGTGGAATAGGAATTACTTCCAAGCCATAAATATCATTAAATTCCTTTTCTTCCGTCTTAGCAGTACCAGTCATACCAGACAATTTTTCATACATACGGAAATAGTTTTGGAATGTAATAGATGCTAACGTTTGGCTTTCACGTTCAACCTTAAGCCCTTCTTTAGCTTCGATAGCTTGGTGCAAACCATCAGAATAACGACGGCCAAACATTAAACGGCCTGTAAATTCATCGACAATAACGACTTCACCGTCTTTTACTACATAATCTGTATCACGGTGCATCATAGCATATGCACGTAAAGAGGCACCTAGTAAATGGTTGAGTTCAATGTTATCAGCATCATATAAATTTTCGATGCTTAACATTTTTTCTACTTTTGAAATACCAGAATCTGTAGGTGCAATCGTTTTTTGTTTTTCATCGATTGTATAGTCTTCATCTTTTATAAGATGTGGTACAACTTGAGCCAATTTATAGTAGTTGTCAGTAGAGCGACTACCAGGGCCAGAAATGATAAGCGGTGTTCTCGCTTCATCGATCAAAATGGAGTCAACTTCATCGACGATTGCATAGTTCAACGGACGTTGTACCATTTGAGATACATCGGACACCATGTTATCACGAAGATAGTCAAAACCAAATTCATTATTAGTACCATATGTTACGTCTGCAGCATACGCTTCTTTACGTTGATTATAATCGAGATTTGCAACGATTAAACCAGTGGAAAGGCCAAGGAAATTATATAAACGACCCATTTGCTCACTGTCGCGTGTAGCCAAATAGTCGTTGACAGTAACAACGTGAACACCTTTACCGGATAAAGCATTAAGATATACAGCTAAGGTAGCAACCAAGGTTTTACCTTCACCTGTACGCATTTCTGCAATATTACCTCTATGCAAGCAAATACCACCTAGCATTTGCACATCAAAGTGACGCATACCAAGTACACGTTTAGATGCTTCACGACATACGGCAAAAGCTTCTGGTAAAATATCGTCTAACGTTTCTCCCTTTTGTAAGCGACGCTTAAACTCATCAGTTTTAGCAACGAGATTAGCATCACTTAATTTTACATAATTAGGTTCTAGTTCATTAATATGATCTACGATTTTGCGCATTTTTTTAACTTCTTTTGCGCTATTATTTCCTATAAGACTTTGTAAAAAGCCGAACAAACAAATCACTCCTCTTCGGGATATCTTACATTATTATATCTAATTCATTATAACGAAAAAGCCTTGAATAGTCAAAGAATTCAAGGCTTATCTATAGATATACAGCTATAAATATAAAATGGATACCTTTTCAGGCATCCATCTTATATTTTACACGATTAAATCAATGTAGAAAGGAATTTAATTGAATAATCGATTATATTATTTTAATTCTGGTTCAATCAAACCATAGAAACCGTCATGTCTGCGGTATACTACATTCATTGTTTCTGTTTCCGCATTGAAGAACATGAAGAAATCATGGCCGATCAAGTTCATTTGCAAGATAGCTTCTTCTACATCCATAGGACGAACAGCAAAATGTTTACGTTTTACTACTTCAATTTTTTCTTCTTCTACAGGTGTATCAAGAGGTGCTACATCTGGATGGAAAGCTTCTTGACGTTTAAAGCGTTTTGCCAAACGAGTTTTATGTTTATGAATTTGGCGAACAATCTTATCGACAACCAAATCAATTGCTGCATACATATCATCATTTGTTTCTACGCCACGAAGTACAATTTTATCCACGAAACATGTAATTTCAATTGTTGCTTTATCACGCACTACAGATAATACTGCTTGTGCATCTAACTCATCATCAAAGTAACGGGTCAACTTACCCAATCTTTTTTCTACATACTCACGAAGAGCCGCAGTTACTTCAATGTTTTTACCTCTGATTGCTACTTTCATA
>JAIITD010000166.1 GCA_022737715.1 Veillonella sp. | reverse complement strand
CACGTTGGTGAAGAAGCTCCTAAAGTTTGCCCAGTATGTGCTCACCCACAAGCTTTCTTCCAACGTTTTGTTGAAAACATCGACTAATCTATAAGTTTAGATAACTATTTAATACAGTATGTAACACTGCAAGTGCAGATCTTCCTAACTGTATGTACAGACAACCTCAATAAAAAAAGACGATGACTTCGGTCATCGTCTTTTTTGTGTTCTATGCTAAAAATGTTGTAAAGAGCATTATAGATTTTATTGGATATCAGAGGCTAATTCTTTAAATTGTCGAGCCGCTTCATAAGGCTTTTCTGCATGGGCAATGGCAGATATAACGGCTACACCACAAGCGCCAGCACGGAGCACTGCCATTGCATTATCTAAGGTAATCCCACCAATTCCAACGCATGGTAATGTTAATCCTTCTGCCTGTAGTTCAGTTGTACGTTCCGGACCGCATGGTTCTTGCGCATCAGGCTTGCTACTAGTTGTATACATAGGACCTACACCTACACAATCAGCATACAGTACATCTGTCTTACGAAGTTCCTCTATGGAGTGGATGGATATGCCCACTACCTTATGACCTACGATATTACGCACATCTTCTAAGCGCATATCGTCTTGCCCTACGTGAACACCATCAGCATTAACAGCAACCGCTAGCTCTACATCATCATTGATAATATAGAGCACATGATACTTGGCACAGATATGTTGTAACTGTTGTGCTAGTTCTAACTTCTGTTGACCTTCTAATGTACCATCGCCCTTTTCTCTAAACTGAAAGCAGGTTACACCGCCACGACAAGCTTCTTCTACGATTTCGAGCAACCGTTTTTTGTTAAGCCCTGTATCTTGTGTGCCACACACGAAATACACCTGTAATTGATCTGGTACAACTATTGGTCGTATACGGTTTTTAGACATAAGCCCTGTATCATCCAGTGTATATAAAGCATCCATAAAGGCTACACTAAAGCTACCAGGTTTTATTCCACTAGTCTTAACAGCAATTTCACCAGCTAAGCCATAATACGCCAATGCATAGGCGAGGAATTCACCTATAGACATGCTATCTTTACATGGATAATACGCACTAAAGAAGGCTGCTAGTACTGCTCCTAATAAACAACCTGTGCCTGTCACGGCTGTCATAATAGGATGACCGTGAGGCACTGCAAATACGCGAGTTCCATCAGAAACATAATCCTCTTCGCCTGTTGCTACTACAGGACAGTTAATAACACGTGCAAGTCGATAGGCAATAACAGCACTATCCTCAACTTGTGCCCCATCTACACCTTTGCCTGCAGTAGAATTATTAGCCGTATCATCGTGGCTTAAAGCATCATAAACAGCTTTGATTTCACTTTGATTACCTCGTAATAGAGAGATATTACCACTCTTAATTAAATCTAAAACTACAGATAATCGGTAAGCACCTGCATGACAACCTACAGGATCAAGTACAACTGGAACCTCATGAGCCTTTGCTAGTTTTATAGCCTCTTTATAGTAACTAACCTTATCTGGCGTAAGCGTTCCAATATTGATGAGTAAAGCCGATGCATACACAATAAGGTCTTTTAAATCTTCACTGCATTCGCTCATCACCGGTGATGCACCAATAGCTAGTAAACCATTGGCCGTAAAGGTCCGCACCACATCATTAGTAATGCAAATCACAAGAAGATTCCTCTGACGCAATGTCTCTAATATATTTAGATCAGGCCAAGAGCGACCATTCATATATGGATTTTCATGGTTCATATCACAATCTCCTCTAGTCATTTTTCAAGAGCTCATCCATCGTTTCAGTTCCATTCGCCAATAAATCATAGGCCATGTGGTTAACTGGGCCACACCCATTGCCTAACGCTGGATTATGCTTAATAGCTAAGGCAATATAATCCTTCGCAATACCAATGGCATCCATTACGTCGCGCCCTTTAGCTAGTTCCGCCGTAATAACTGCTGAAAATGTACAGCCTGTACCATGTGTGTGTACCGTATCATATTTAGGGCTCGTCCATGTACGTACGCTACCATCTTTGGTGAAAGCATAATCCGTCGCATCTTCACCGATGTGTCCACCTTTAATAATTACCACTTGAGGGCCTAAGTCCTGTAAGATACGATTGGCCGCTGTTGTTATGTCAGTTTCACAATTAATAGCCATGTCAGCTAAAACCTCTGCCTCACTGCGATTAGGGGTGATAACCGTTGCAGTAGGAATGAGTTTAGATTTTAAAAGGTTTACCGCCTCATCCGATACAAGTCGGTCACCGCTGGTGGCAATCATAACAGGATCCATTACATAGGGAATATCCCTGTTCACATAAGGATAGATGAGGTCCATCATTTCTGGTAAGGCAATCATGCCTGTCTTAACAGCTTGTGGTGTAATATCTGAATACACATCGTGTAACTGTTTCTCTATGCTTTCTAAGGATAGATGTTCTACATGATGTACACCTGTTGTATTTTGGGCCACTACGGACGTAACCACAGCCATACCGTATACGTTGCGACTTTGGAAGGATTTTAAATCGGCCATAATGCCAGCGCCACCGCTCGGATCAGTGCCAGCAATTGTTAGTGCAGTATGTAGTTTCATTATGCCTCCTTGTGTAATAAATGACGACGAGATAAGATTTGTAATACTACGAAGCCGATGCATGCACCCGCCACAGAGCTCATCGAGAAGGATGTAATCAAAGTCAACAACGCTAGTGGTTTACCTAATAGAAAATGAGCAATAGGATAACTCACAAGAGCACCAATGAGACCTGTACCGATGATTTCACCTAGAGCTGCTGCCCAAATCGCATGATAACGATTATATAAATACGCAGATAACCAAGCACCAATCATGCTACCAGGAAAGGCCAATGGAGAGCCTAGTGCCAATACATTGCGTAAACAGGATGTACTAAAAGCAGCACCTACGGAGAATCTTGCCCCAACTACAACGGCCAGAATTACATTAATCATATGTTGAAATGGAAAAATACGAGCCGGCCCAACAGGGATTGATGTAGTGGATAACACGACACCTAAGGCTACACATATACTAGCAATAATCAGTTTTTTCATAATACCTCCAAACATATAAAAACGAGACCACTCCAAATGGAATGGTCTCGTAATAGTTTAGTATTATGTTTCACTCCACTTTCCTACGCCAGTATTATC
>JAIITD010000165.1 GCA_022737715.1 Veillonella sp. | reverse complement strand
GTCACCCATATGGGTGACACCCTGTTTGCGTATACAAGCAAATAAGGAGTACTACAAAAGTACTCCTTATTCACAAAGGCTATATCAATGTATAACTACTTATATGCGTTGTGTTACCTTTAAACGAAGTAATGCCCGAGCTAAGGCGAGTTCAGCACGCTCTACATCTATATCAGGTGTAGGGTTAGACAAACGGCCTTCAGCGCGTTCTTTTGCTCGTTTTGCACGATCGATGTCGATGGCTTCTGGACTTTCACAATTAGGTGTTACAATGCTTACCTTATTATGTTCAATTTCAACAAAACCTCCGAAAACAGCAAATGTATGCTGTTGTCCATCAGGATTATCGACACGTAGAGGTGCCATATCAAGGGCGATAATCATAGGTGCATGATTAGGCAATACACCAAATTCGCCATCGATAGCACGTCCTACGAAAAAGTCAGCCTTACCATCATATACAATCGCATCAGGTGTTATTATCGTTAGGGTCATAGGTTCCGCCATGGATTATTCCCCCTTCTCTTGCATTTCCTTTGCTTTTGCAACGGCTTCATCAATGGTACCAACCATGTAGAATGCGCCTTCTGGTAAATCATCATGTTTACCATCAAGGATTTCTTTAAAGCCACGCAATGTTTCTTGTAACGGTACATATTTACCAGGAGAACCAGTAAATACTTCTGCTACGAAGAATGGTTGACTCAAGAAACGTTGAATTTTACGAGCCCGAGATACAGTTAACTTATCTTCATCAGATAATTCTTCCATACCAAGGATTGCGATGATATCTTGTAAGTCGCGATATTTTTGCAATACTTCTTGAACGCCACGAGCCACATTATAATGTTCATCCCCAAGTACATGAGGGTCCAAAATACGGCTTGTAGAATCAAGTGGATCTACGGCAGGATAAATACCAAGTTCCGCGATGGAACGGGACAATACTGTTGTTGCATCCAAGTGAGCAAATGTAGCTGCCGGCGCAGGGTCAGTCAAGTCATCGGCAGGTACGTATACGGCTTGTACAGACGTAATGGAACCTTCTTTTGTAGATGTAATACGTTCTTGCAATGCCCCAACGTCATTTGCCAATGTAGGTTGATAACCTACGGCAGATGGCATACGACCTAAAAGGGCGGATACTTCAGAGCCGGCTTGAATGAAACGGAAGATGTTATCGATAAACAAGAGCACGTCTTGTTTCTTCACATCACGGAAATATTCAGCCATTGTAAGGCCGGTCAAACCAACGCGCATACGAGCCCCAGGTGGCTCATTCATTTGGCCATATACCAAGGCTGTTTTATTAATAACGCCGGATTCCTTCATTTCGTTCCAAAGGTCATTACCTTCACGGGTACGTTCACCTACACCGGAAAATACGGAATAGCCACCATGTTCTGTTGCAACATTGTGAATCAATTCCATAATCAATACGGTTTTACCTACGCCGGCACCGCCGAACAAACCGATTTTACCACCTTTTACATATGGTGCAATCAAGTCTACAACTTTGATACCAGTTTCAAGGATTTGCGTATCTGGTGAAAGGTCATCAAATTTAGGTGCTGGACGATGGATAGGCCACATTTCATCAGCTACTACAGGAGCTGGATCATGGTCTACGGTTTCCCCTAACACATTAAAGATACGACCCAATACACCTTCACCAACTGGTACGGAGATTGCAGCACCAGTGTCTTCTGCTTCCATACCACGGGTCATACCATCAGTAGAACTCATAGCAACGCAGCGAACCATATCGTCACCCAAGTGTTGCATAACTTCTACTACAATTTTTTGTCTATCGTGCGCTTTATGGTCATGGTAGATGTGGATGGCGTTATAGATAGCTGGTAAGTGACCAGCTTCAAAACGCACGTCTACAACTGGGCCGATGACCTGCACCACTTTCCCAATATTATTACTCATTAAGAGGTCTCTCCTTATCTATTGCAAGGCATTAGCACCGCCAACAATTTCAGAAATTTCATTCGTAATACTGGATTGACGTAATTTATTATATTCAAGCCCTAAGGAACTGATGAGATCACCAGCATTATCTGTGGCAGATGTCATAGCTGTCATACGAGCACCTAATTCGCTAGCTGCCGCTTGTAGTAATCCATTATATACGGTAATTTCTAAATATTTTGGTAATAATGCATCCAGAACTGCTGCAGGGTCCGGCATAAATTCATACTCTTCGCCCTTAACTTCATCATCTGGTTGCTCTAACGGTAGAATGCGCTCTGCCTGTGCAATTTGCGTCATAGAATTTACAAAGCGCGTATAAATCATGATAACTTCGTCAACTTCATGACGTTCATATAATGAAAGTGCATGATCCATAATATGTCGCGCGTGTTCGTAACTCGGTTTGTCGGAAAAACCACTGTACGATTGATCAATGTGATAGTGACGAGATTTCAAACTATCCTTTGGTTTTCGCCCAGCTGTAATGAGGCAATATTCATCAGTAGTTTTTTGACCGATTTGTTCTATTGCCAATTTTAATACATTAGACGAGTAGGCGCCTGCAAGGCCCTTGTCAGCACCGATAACGATATAACAAGTTCGCTTAACAGGTCTACTTTCAAGTAGAGGACTTACATAATCTCGTAAATCACTAGTGGAGATATGACGCAAGATTTGCCCTATTTTTTCTGCGTATGGCCGCGTTGCATCAGCTTTCGCTTGAGCCCTACGAAGACGAGCAGAAGCTACCATCTTCATCGCTTTTGTTATTTGTTGCGTATTAGTAACACTCTTTATACGCTTTCGCAAATCTTGTGCACTAGCCATACATTACGCCTCCTTACGGGAAACTAATGTATGTGTAGCACCAAAGGCTTCTACACATTCCGGAATAGCTTGTTTCAACAAGTTTTCTGTTGTTTCATCAAGTTTATTTGTGCTTTCAATATTGCTGATAATTTCAGGATAATTTGCACGAATAAAACGCAACAATTCCGCTTCAAATGCCAATACATCAGCTACTTGGATACTAGCTAAGTAGCCCTTAGTACCAGCGTATAGATTAATAACCATTTCGGCTACACTCATTGGCTCATATTGACCTTGTTTTAACATTTCAGTCAAACGTTCACCGCGGTCCAATTGTGCTTTTGTAGCTGCATCAAGATCGGAACCGAACTGAGCGAATGCTGCCAATTCACGATATTGAGCAAGGTCCAAACGCAATTG
>JAIITD010000164.1 GCA_022737715.1 Veillonella sp. | reverse complement strand
GTTACGTCAAAACCGTTTTCTTTCAAGTTCAATGCATGAGCATGACCTTGGGAACCGTAACCTAAAACTGTAATTTTTTTGCCTTCCAATTTACTTAAATTGCAATCTTCATCATAGTAAACTGTTGTACCTAAAATTTTACCTGCCATGTTAGACAACCTCCAATTTATATTCAATAGAATATCTAATATATATACTGTACACAATCTCACAAATAATTGCAAGGTTTGTAGCGTATATCGTAATTTATCGAATAGTCAAATAGACTAATTCATACCTAAATTTGTACCCTTTTTGTATTAAAAAAATATGAATTCTGAAAATTTCATACCTTATTTAACGATAACCCAAGGGCGTTCTTTTTCCCATACAACGGATACATCAATGCCGAAAACATCGGTCAAAATATCATCGGTTAAGATGTCCTGTTTTTTGCCTTTATACACGATGAGGCCATCTTTAATAATCGCTACATGTGTAATACTAGGCACAATTTCTTCGATTTGATGAGATACATAGATAAAAGGCTTCTTCTCATCACGCGCCATGTTTTCCACGGTTCTTAAGAATTGCTCACGAGCCGGCAAATCAAGTCCAGAACAAGGCTCATCTAAGATTAACAAATCAGGATCTGCCATGATGGCACGAGCCAATAGCACACGACGTTGTTCACCAACGGACAAGGTGGAGAATTTATGGCCTTCCAAATAGGAGATTTTAAATTCTTCCATTAATTCTGCCGCTTTTTTTCGCTGTTCTTCAGAGACGTCCTTATAGACGCCGATAGTGTTGAAAGCGCCGGAAATAACGACATTCTCTACCAATTGGCGGTCTAAAGTAGATTGAAATTGGCCCAATGTAGCACTTACAAAGCCTAAGCGATTTTTAATCTTCACCCATGCATATTTGCCAAATTCATGGCCAAATACACGCAACAGCCCTGTCGTTGGGATTTGATAGGCTGGAATCATGCTGAGCATCGTCGATTTACCAGCCCCATTGAGGCCTAATAGAGCCCAGTTTTCGCCTTCTTCCACATGCCAATCTACGCCTTTTAGGATTTCTCGACCATCTCGACGAAACTTGACATCTTCATAATGTAGTACTTCACTACTCACACAATCATCTCCTACATTTTTTCTCCACGACTCATCGCAGTAATGCCGGTTTTAGCGATTTCAAGAATTCCATAGGTTTCCATAATTTGAATAAAACCACGTAGTTTTTCAACACTACCGATGACTTCAATAATCATAGACGTAGGAGAAATATCGAGTACATTACCGCGGTATACATCGGCAATTTGTACAATTTGAGACCGTGTAGTAGCTGTTGCTTTCACCTTGATAAGCATTAATTCACGACATACTACATCATGATCTTCAAACACTTTAACCTTAACCACATCAATAAGCTTGTAAATTTGCTTTTGAATTTGGTCCAAGATGCGATCATCGGCCTCAACAGTAAGGGTAATACGCGCATAGCCTGGCGTATTCGTAATACCAGATGTCATTTTTGTAACGTTAAAGCCACGGCGATTAAAGAGTGCCAAAATACGGGCCCCAATGCCTGCTGTATTCTTAGCTATGACCAAAACTTGATGTTCTCTCGCCATTATAGCACCCCTTTCTTGCCCATCATACCACTTACGGTACCGCCTGCTGGAATCATTGGCAATACATTATCTTCCCGTTCAACGCGGCAATCCAATACGATGCTTTCATCAGAGGTAATATAGGATTTGAAATCTTTGTTAAATGTTTCAACAGAATCGAGACGAGCTGCTTTCAAATCAAAAGCATCAGCCAATTTTAAGAAATCAGGGCTCACCTCTAAGTCTACATAGGAGTAGCGTCGATCATTGAAGATTTGTTGCCATTGACGAACCATGCCAAGATAACCATTGTTGATGATGACAATCTTAATTGGCAAATTGTATTGACGAACCATCATGAGTTCTTCACAGGTCATTTGGAAACCGCCATCGCCAACAACGAGGATGACTTGTTTATGAGGTGCCCCCACTTGAGCACCGATAGCAGCTGGCAAGCCATAGCCCATTGTACCGGCACCACCAGAGGTTACGATTGTATGTGGCGCCTTATGCGTCAAGAACTGTGCAGCCCACATTTGATGTTGGCCCACATCGGTTACGATGATAGCATCATCCTTAGCAAATTTATTGAGTTCAGACAATACATATTGAGGATGTAACTCGCCATGAGTCGATTCAGGAACAACCATAGGATATTCCTGTTGCCATTCACGAATTTGTGCAATCCAAGATTCATGTGTAGTAGGCTCAACCAATGCATTTAATTCGGTTAATACCCGTTTTAAATCGCCTACGATTGGTACATTAATGGTAACGTTTTTATCGATTTCAGCAGGATCGATATCGATATGGATAATCTTTGCTTTTTTACAGAAGAAATCAGGATGTCCTGTAATACGGTCATGGAATCGAATCCCT
Source organism: Veillonella sp. (assembly GCA_022737715.1). Classification (GTDB taxonomy): domain Bacteria; phylum Bacillota; class Negativicutes; order Veillonellales; family Veillonellaceae; genus Veillonella. Next base: position 746 of record JAIITD010000164.1, on the reverse strand, counting down.
GCTGCAATGACGAGGTCTGCGTCTTCTGTACAATTGTTAGCCGCTACAGAGCCGTGCATACCGACCATGCCAAGAGCCAATTCATGATTGCCAGGGAAACCGCCAAGACCTACCAAGGTATTCGCTACCGGAATTTGAGCCTTTTCAGCCAATTCCTTAAGTTCAGCCATAGCACCGGATTTTAATACACCGGCACCGGCAATAATAAGAGGGCGCTTCGCATTCTTAATAAGTGTTGCGGCCTTTTTAATTTGGCCTTGATGTCCTTTATAGGTTGGATCATACCCTTCAAGATGAATTGGTATATCATATAATTTATTATATTCGGACATGGATATTTTTTCAGTTTGAATATCCTTAGGAATATCGATGAGGACTGGACCAGGACGGCCTGTACCAGCAATGAAATACGCTTCTTTAATGATTCGTGGCAAGTCATGAATATCTTGAACAAGATAGTTATGCTTAGTAATAGGCATCGTAATACCTTGGATATCCGCCTCTTGGAAGGAATCCTTACCAATTAGTGCGCGCCCTACTTGGCCCGTTATAGCCACCATAGGCACAGAATCCATATAAGCAGTCATAATGCCTGTTACAAGGTTCGTTGCACCAGGACCAGAGGTAGCAAGGCATACGCCCACTTTACCGGATACGCGCGCATAACCATCTGCTGCATGAGCAGCGCCTTGTTCATGTCGTACGAAATAATGTTTAATTTCAGGGAAGCTATAAATTTCATCATA
>JAIITD010000163.1 GCA_022737715.1 Veillonella sp. | reverse complement strand
CCTAAATGCCAATCAGCAGTATGTAAAAAACGCATTGTATCCCCCTTTCCAGTTCTCCCTATACCTACAGTATATGGCTAGCCCACTAGCTCTAGTACATTATTGATTCTCTACGATAGAACGCAACATGGCAATTTCCTTTGCGTAACCATCTAATTCATTTGGCGTTTCCAAATAGAATGGCAAGTTCGTCAATTTAGGATGTGTCACAATACGAGCAATCGCATCGATACCGATATGACCTTCCCCAATTTTTTCATGACGGTCTTTGTGTGCTCCCATAGGATTTTTTGAATCATTCAAGTGAATCGCTTTCAAACGGTCGAGACCAACAATACGATCGAACTCGTCGATGACACCATCTAAATTATTAACGATGTCATAACCACCTTCGTGAATATGGCAAGTATCTACACAAACACCCATGTACTCTTTTAATTTTACACCGTCAATAATACGAGCAATTTCTTCAAAACGAGAGCCAATTTCCGTGCCCTTACCAGCCATAACCTCTAAAAGAACCGTTGTTTTCATGCCTGGGAATAAGATTTCATTCAAGCACTCCACGATGTATTCGATGCCTTGGTCAACACCTTGCTTTACATGACTGCCGGGATGAAAGTTATACATCTGGCCGGGTAAATATTCCATGCGTTCTAAGTCTTCTGTCATGGCTTGTTTTGCAAAAGCGCGCAAATCTTCCTTAGCTGCACACGGATTATACGTATACGGTGCATGGGCTAACAAGGTACCAAAGTTATGTTCTTCCATATACGCACTAAGGCTATTCATATCGTCTATATCGAGGGCACGCATGCTACCACCGCGCGGATTGCGCGTAAAGTATTGGAATGTATTACCACCAATCTTGGTAGCTTCCTTTCCCATATGTAAATACCCTTTTGATATTGATAAATGTGAACCTATAATAAACATTAAATTTCCTTTCCACTCTATTTTTACTCAAAAACCCCCTGCATCTTATACGCAGGGGGCGTCTGTTAGTGACTTTCTTTTTTTGCACATTCTGGGCATACGCCTTCGAATGTAATTTGTTGTCCTGTAATTTGATAAGCACTAGCTTTTCCAGCAATATCGGAAATAGCATGAAGATCGATATTCATCATATCTTCTACCTTGTTACAACGAACACAGCGAATATGTGCATGAGCTGTTGTATCCCAATCGTAATGTGCGCGTTCATCACCCACTTCCAATACCTTAACAAGGCCAATTTTTTCAAAAATCTCCATTGTTTTGTATACGGTTGCTAAACTCATGCTTGGATGTGTAGGACGCAAGCTATGATAAATCATCTCTGCTGTTGGGTGATTGTGATGACCACGCAAAGCATCATAAATTGCAATTCGTTGAGGGGTTACCTTAAACCCTTCGCTTCGCAAAATTTGTGCGATATCCATAATAATCTACCTTTCTCCACTTGGAAACATATCGGTACTCTATCGTCCATTTTCAAACAATAATTATTATTTATTGTACCATTCCAGTAGATTTTAAGCAATAAAAAACGTGGATTTATGCAATCCACGTTTTCACAACTAATGTTCAATAGCAATCCTACTATGAATATACATTAAACAAAGTTCATACCATATTAGTCTTTAAAGTATGGTTTAAAACCTTCGCTTTGATGACGAGGTTTACGATCGGCTCTAGGACGGTCGCTACGACGATCATCACGACGACGGCTATCACGGCGGTCACCTTTGCGATCATCACGACTGCGGCGCGGACGGTCATCACGACGACGCTCACCATCGCGGCGGCGGTCCCCATCTCTACGACGGTCTCCGTCACGACGGCGACGATCACCACGACCACCTTCACGGCGACGACGTACGCGTAAAGGTTTTTCTTCTGTAATATTTACAGGTGTTGTATCGGGCTCTTTTGTTAACAATTTAAGTGCTGCCGCAATCAATGTAACGGAATCAGTATCATTCAACAACTCTTCAGCACTTACTTTAAATGGCGCCAACTCTTCTACATTGCCTGCCATTTCAACTAAACTTTCAACAGCAATACGTTGTTGGCCTTCCAAAACTTCACCTAAGGACGGCGCACGACGCTTCGCAATTTTGCGTTTCGTTAAGCGTTCAATAGCATGAAGGTGTTCAATTTCACGAGGGATAACAAATGTATATGCTTCGCCTGCCTTACCTGCACGGCCTGTACGACCTACGCGATGCGTATAGCTTTCAGGATCTTGAGGCAAATCATAGTTATATACATGAGATACGCCGGAAATATCAAGGCCACGAGCAGCCACATCAGTAGCTACAAGAATGTCAATTGTACCTTCTCGGAATTGACGAATTACACTATCACGTTTTTGTTGTGATAAATCACCATGGATACCTTCCGCCATATAGCCACGTTTTTTAAGAGCTTCTGTTACTTCATCAACACGACGTTTTGTACGTGTAAAGATAATAGCCAGCTCTGGTGCTTGTAAGTCGAACAAACGGCATAACACGTCAAATTTTTGACGATCTTGTACCTCGATATAGTATTGTTCGATAAGATCCATCGTTACTTGCGTAGGTTTCATACGAATCAACGTTGGCTCTGTAAGGTATGTTTCTGCTAACTCGCGAATAGCCTTAGGCATTGTTGCAGAGAATAGCAATGTTTGGTGATCTTCTGGGATAGCCCCTAAAATTTTGTTGATGTCATCTACAAAGCCCATGTTTAACATTTCATCAGCTTCGTCAAGAACGACAATCTTAACGTCTTCAAATTTAATAGAACCGCGGTCCATATGGTCCATCAATCGGCCTGGTGTGGCAACAATGATTTGCGGATTCTTTTTCAATGCACGGAATTGACGGTTAATATCTTGGCCACCATAAATAGGCAATGCCGTAATATCCGTATACTGAGCCATTTTATTAAGCTCTTCTGCTACTTGAATAGCTAATTCTCGTGTAGGGGACAAAATCACTACTTGAACGTGACGATTACTGCCGTCTACGCGTTCCAATACAGGTAGGCCAAAGGCCGCTGTCTTACCAGTACCTGTTTGAGCTTGACCGATCATGTCTTTACCGCTCATGGCAACTGGGATAGCTTCCTGTTGAATTGGCGTAGGCTCTTCAAAGCCCATATCGTTTAACGCACGTAGAACAGGTTCGCTAATCATTAATTGTTCAAATTTTTCTAACATCTAAATGTGTTTCCTCCTATCGCGCACGAATTATGCGCGTTAGAATAGTATATC
>JAIITD010000162.1 GCA_022737715.1 Veillonella sp. | reverse complement strand
GTTCAATTCCAATGGTTCGCTTCTCCAGTTGGCGTAGAAGGTACAGATAAGGTAGAAGGCTTTAAATACGAAGTGATGGCCCTTAACGACGATGGTGCTGGTATCCACGGCACAGGCAAATACCAAGTTATGCCTGTTGATAAAATCATCATTGCTGCTGGTCATAAACCAAATGCACGCCTTGTTGGGGAAGGTAACAACCTTCGCGTAGACGAAAAAGGCTACATCATTACATCCGAAGAACCATATGGCATGACAAGCCGTGAAGGCGTATTCGCCGGCGGTGACGTAGTTCATAAACCAGCGACTGTAGTACTCGCTATGCGCGAAGCTAAAAAAGCTGTTGATGGCATGGTTAAATACATGGAAATCAAACGTGCTATGGCCATTGCAGAAGAGCATAAATAAGAATTTTATGTACAAGAATATACATGTATGTGTATTTAAGCATAATTTTATAACATAATATGTATAAAAATCCCTTGCGGTATGAATATACCGCAAGGGATTTTCTATTATATGTCATCATAAATCAAGTTGGTATGGCCCCTCTTAGTTGATTGTCGTATTGTGGAGGCAAAGAGTTGCTATTAATGGATAGTATAGAAAGTGAGGTTTCTATGACGTATGATATCGTATGTAGTGAAACACAGTCAGAAAAGGCTATCCAACACTTAGGCGTTCTCATTCTCTTATGGCGCCGCCACTATCACATAACTCAACAAGAGTTAGCCAAACGGACCGGATTGTTACAGTCCTATATTAGTGGACTGGAAAAGGGGAATATAGACCCTCGTATATCTACACTGTGTAGGATAGTCAATGGCTTTGATAATATGCCTTTAGATACATTTTTTGGAGGCCCTGACTTAGGCTTTATCGACTTTCATGGCATAGAACATCGACATATAGAATTTCATTAAAACCCTAAATCCTCATTGATAATAATAACCTCCATAGTTTGCATGTTACGCATTTTCTTGTAGTAAATGGTTAAGGCATTGCAAATTCTGTCCGGTGAACCACAGTCGTAGCATTTTTCTTCTAATGTAGCACAAGGATTGAGAGAGCTTTTCTTATTCTTTTTGCTATTTAGTGGGGCTGCTACATTGCGTGCTCGGTAGATGGCTGAGGCTAAGTCCGGTGTAATTTTATTGCGACCTAGCACAAAGAACACCTCTTGTGATCCAAATAGGGACGCCGCTACACGGTTGCCTGTGCCATCGATATTGACCATTTCACCTGTTTGCGCCAAGGCGTTTACAGAGGTGAGAAATACATCGCGGCCCATGGTGCGTAATGCGGTGTCGCGGAAGCTTTCACCAGGAAGAGGACGCTGAATATCCGTGATGTCATCATTGACCTTGGACAAAGCATCATGAACCTTGAGCTCCAATAAGGTGCGAGAATCGCCGATGGCTACTCGTTTATGTTGAATACGAGACTGTAAATAGTCCACCGCATCAGCGCCTGTTTCAAAGTAATGGACTACAAATTTATTGCGCTCTAAAGCTTTGATGGTTTTCTCTATATCGATGGGGGCATCGTTGATTTGAGGATTGATAACTGCATTGATTGTTGTATCTGTATTGGCCATGAGTCCTCCTAATAGTACATATAAACTAGTGAGGTAAACTAAACAGTGTTTTCGAAGTGCTGTAAGGTAAAGAGTATTTTCTAAGTAATACAGTATTTCTATTACTAGTATTGTACTGTTTTCTGTGGTTGTTATTCAACATAAGGAAATCATGTTTTTAGGTAAAAGGATGATACTATAGTATAGATCGTTTTTTATGTAAAATATTGGAATAGAATCCATATTTAAGTACTAAATAATAAAACCTTGGAATGAAATCCAACTTTGTGATAAAATTAATGTAAAGTTGGAATGGAATCCAAAGTTATTGGGTAGTCGATATGATATCTGACAATACTAATAAGAGGGTTCCATCTATGAGAACGTACATAGATGAGGAGGCCCTTATGAAATTAATTCAGCGCCAAGGATATTTAGATTTTTTACGGCGTAATCGAGAGCGGCCTATTGTTAAGGTTGTCTCTGGCATACGTCGTTGTGGTAAGTCTACATTATTTAGGCTGTTTAAAGATGAGCTGTTATCGGAAGGTGTTAAGCCTGAACAGATTATATCTATCAATTTTGAAGAATTAGAATATGAGCATTTACGCGATTACCATGCGCTGTACAAATATATTTTAGAACGCATGCAGCCTGATCAAATGAACTATATTTTTCTTGATGAAATTCAACATGTTGATCAGTTTCATCGCGTTGTAGATAGTTTGTTTGTAAAAGAGCATACAGATTTATATATTACGGGATCCAACGCATACTTTATGTCCTCTGATATTGCTACACTTTTGACTGGTCGATATGTGGAAATTCAGATGTTGCCGTTGTCCTTTAGTGAGTTCTACCATAGCAAATATGATGGGAATCAGTATTCTTTAATTCCTGCCTATGAGTACTATCTTCGTGAAAGCTCATTCCCTTATACTCAACAATTGGGAGGTGAAGATTTTGATATACAGGAATATCTACGAGGCCTATACAATACCTTGTTATTACATGATGTAGTGGCTCGCTTAAAGATTAATGATGTTACCATTTTACAAGATATTGTGCGATATATTATGTCGAATATAGGTAGCTTGCTTTCACCAAATAAAATTGCCAATTCTCTCGTTAGTGCTGGTCGAAAAATTGATAATAAAACGGTAGAACGATATTTACAAGGATTGCAAGATAGCCTATTGCTATATAAGGTAAATCGTTATGATGTGCGTGGCAAAGAATTATTGCGTATTAATGCAAAGTACTACAGTGTGGATGTAACATTACGTAATTTATTAGTTGGCAACGCGAGTCGTGACACAGGACATATTTTAGAGAATATAGTTTTTCTTGAACTCATTCGCCGTGGTTACACCGTATATGTAGGACAATTAGCTAAGGGAGAAATTGATTTTGTTGCACAAAAAGCAGGTGTTACGGAATATTATCAAGTCAGCGAAACTGTGTTAGATCCTAATACACTACATCGTGAGCTCGCACCGCTTAAGGCTATACAAGACCAATATCCAAAGTTTTTGCTCACCTTAGATGAATTAAATAAAAATGCAAATTATGACGGAATTCAACAACGAAATGTTTTAGAATGGTTGTTAGAGAGCTATTAAATTGCTATAATAATAGTATTGATATGGCATAAGCCAATGTTAAGGAGGCAAAAATCGTGGA
>JAIITD010000161.1 GCA_022737715.1 Veillonella sp. | reverse complement strand
GATATTGTTCGGGTTGACGAATAAGAACAAAAGGCCAAAACAGAATAATAAGAAACGAAGCCGGCGTAAACAAGTGCCGGCTTTGCGTCGCAGTCAAGACAATGATGTAAATGCTAAAAAAGAGTCGGTTGTAGAGCGTACTTCGCGAGCAGCTATGGTTAAGGTGACGGAATTACGCCGTAAAGAACGTCGTCAAAAACGGACAAAGCCTATAGCAAAGACTACTCCAACTATGACATTGAAGCGTATTGTGTCCCCTCAGAATGTAGGAGAGACAGTATTTAAATTTGGTCGTTCCCTTACATTTGATTTGGGTATCGATTTAGGTACGGCTAATGTTTTGATCTATGTTAAGGGTAAAGGCCTTGTGCTAGATGAACCAGCCTGTGTAGCGAAAGATACTCGGACTGGCGATGTATTAGCTGTAGGTGAAAGTGCACGTCGCATGATTGGGCGAACTCCGACGGGAATTGAAGTTATACGACCTGTGCAGGCAGGCGTTATTGCTGATTATGACATGACGGAATTTATGCTAAAGTATTTTATTCGTTCTGTTGTTCCTGCATCGCGTCTTATGAAAACGCGTATCGTTGTTTGCGTTCCGTCGGGAATTACGCCTGTTGAAAAACGTGCTATTCTCGAAGCATTATTACGAACTGGTGCTAAGAAGACGGTTCTTATTGAAGAACCTTTAGCGGCGGCTATGGGCACAAATTTAAATGAAGCTGACAAGGTCGGTGCTATGGTCGTAGATATAGGTGGTGGCACTACGGATATTGCCGTTCTTTGCGATACGGGTGTAGTAGTGAGTGAATCGTTGCGTATTGGCGGCGATTCGTTTAATGAGGCTATTATCCAATATGTACGGCGTAAGAAAAAGCTCGTCATTGGTCCTTTAACAGCAGAAGAAATAAAGATATCTGCAGGCACGGTCGATCGGCGTTCTGAAGAGCGAGAGGTAGAAATTCGAGGCCGTGATGCTATTAGCGGTTTGCCTAAGATGGTTACATTACATTCGCTAGAGATACAACGTGCATTAGAGTCTCAAGTTATGAGTATTCTTGAGGCAATCAAGTCTATATTGGAAAAAACGCCACCTGAATTAGTGGCTGCTATAGGTGATCATGGTATCATTCTCACTGGTGGTGGGGCTTTGATTAGTGGTCTTGACCGTGTTATTTCTCGGTCTGTTGGCATAGCTGCTTATTTAGTCGAATTACCAAGATATGCGGTCATTAAAGGGGTAGCAAAAACATTAGATGAAATGTCATCATTGCGAGATACATTAGAAGACTTACAATAGAATTAAAAAGCTGAGGTGGGAAACTGCCTCAGCTTTTTGAATTCTTACGAGAAATAGTGTATACTACAAGTAAATAGATTGTATAAAATTAATAATAAAATATAATCTGATTTAAGTTGTTATATCTAGTTTTGATTTATAACAGAATACGTTGACATACAGAATTTATAAACTCTATATATTGTAAAGGAGTTCGATGATGATACGCCTTAAAACAGCCGCTATAATGGCATCTATTATGGTAACAACTACTGTTACTGCTTATGCCGGTGATTTGACTGCCGTGCGAGTATCTGATTATGATGGTGCAAGCCGTATTGTTTTTGATATGACTGAATTACCTTTATCTTGGACTAAGTCATATAATGCAAACCAAAATACGGTTACTTTAAACTTAGCTAATACAACGAATAAAATTTCTAATGCTGCAGAGCGTACCACACATAAAACCGGTGTGTTAAAAGGTATGTCCTTTCAACCTATCAATGATGGCTTGCAGGTTCGATTAACTGCAAATCAATCGATTAATTATCATGCGTTTACCTTATCAAATCCCAATCGTGTAGTTGTTGATTTGTTTTCGGATTATAGTCAGAAGACAACAAAAAGTGTAGGTGCATCAATTCAGACTTCTAATATAAAAACAGCAGTTAACGAGGGGTTGATTCGCGCTTATGCGATGACAGTTAACAATGATGCACCAATGGTGGTAGCAAGTGTGCCTGGTGGAAAGACATTGACTTCGATTTCGCAGCAACACATTGCCTCTGTTGGTTTGTCCGTTCCAGGAAAGAGCTTTGATAAGCCATATTCTGTTAGCGCTTCTGGAGAGGTGGATTTAAATCGCATTCAATCCGTTGGCGTTCTTCGCTATACACCGAGTAGAGGATATTTTATAGAAGAGAAGAAACCATTGCTACAGGCTAAGACACCTAAATCTACGTTGGTGATTACCGCTGTAAATGGTCCGCGTAGAAATAATGCTCTTACGCTATATACATCTAGTTTTGGTGAAAGCACGAAAACAAATGAATTCGGTTATGAAGTAACAGTAAGTAATGGGAAGGTTAGTAAGGTAGGAAATGGCAATTCAGCGTTAGGGGCTAATCAATTTGTACTATCTGCTCATGGTGAGGCCATAGCTTCATTAAAACCGCTAAAAGTTGGAACGCCTGTCGTATTGCAACCCCGTCAGGAGCTTGCGAAGGTAGAGACTGCTGGTGGTGCTATGGTTGAAGGAGGCACACTCGTTTTACACAACGGCAACTATGTGGGGCCTAATGAGTCTACAAATCGTAGTCGAAGTTTCATCGGAACCACAAAGGATGAAAAACTCGTTGTAGCCACTGTAGATAAACACAATGCTTCATCTGTAGGTGTTACACTGGAAGAAGGGGCTAACTTATTGACCTCTTTGGGGGCGATTAATGGATTTGAATTATCCAATCAAGGCAGTGTTGATGTAGAGGTTGGTGGCCATTATACTCATAAAGGTAATGAAATACCTAGTGCTTATGAAAAAATACTTATAATTAAGTGATATATTGCATACAATTTTGTTTGAAAAAAAGCTAGATATTTAGTATAATGTCTTTATGTATTCTATTGTAAAAGGAGGGATCGTTATGAAAAAGACATTTTTAGCCTTAGCGGCTTTAACAGCACTAGGGATTACTTCTGTAATGGCGGCCCCTGTATCATACCAAAGTGTATTAACAGGTAAAGTTGCTTCTACCGTTGCTGTTGGCACTTCTGTTACAGAAGGTCAAACATTGGTGACTGTAGAAACATTGGCAGGCCCTATGGCGGCAGCTAAATCCACGGTGAATGGCACTGTGACTGCAGTTGATGTTACAGTAGGTTCGGATATTTCTCGTGATCAAGTCGTTGTCACTGTAGAAAGCAAATAAAGGAGATAGGAATGAAGTTTTCTCATTCTTGGCGTCGGTATAGAAAA
>JAIITD010000004.1 GCA_022737715.1 Veillonella sp. | reverse complement strand
GGTGCGCGTCAGCATAACCTTAAAAATATAGATATTTCACTACCGCGAGACAAGTTCATTGTCTTAACCGGTTTAAGTGGATCAGGTAAATCGTCTCTTGCATTTGATACGATTTACGCAGAAGGTCAACGGCGATATGTAGAATCATTGTCTGCTTATGCCCGTCAATTTTTGGGACAAATGGATAAACCTGATGTAGATTATATTGAAGGTTTATCTCCGGCCATTTCCATCGACCAAAAAACTACAAGCCGTAATCCTCGTTCTACAGTTGGTACAGTAACGGAGATATACGACTATTTACGTCTATTATTTGCCCGCGTTGGACATGCTCATTGTCCAGAATGTGGTAAACCAATTACACAACAAACGATTCAACAAATGACAGATGATGTGATGAGTTTTCCTGAAGGGACAAAGATTTTAATCTTAGCCCCTATGATTCAAGGGAAAAAAGGGGAACATAAATCTGTTTTTGAACAACTTCGAAAAGAGGGTTTTGTTCGTGCTCGCGTTGATGGTGTGGTACGTACGATGGATGAAGATATTGTATTAGAGAAAAATAAAAAGCATTCCATCGATATCGTTGTAGACCGTCTCGTTGTAAAAGAAGGCATTGAATCCCGTTTAGCAGACTCTATGGAAACGGCTTCTAAATGGGCAGAAGGCATCGTTATTGTTCAAGAGGTCGATGGCCCAGAGCATATGTATAGTCAGAACTTTGCATGCCCAGATTGTCATATTTCACTGCCTAAAATTGAGCCCCGTATGTTCTCCTTTAATAGTCCCTTTGGAGCATGCCCCTCTTGTTTGGGAATTGGCTCTACCATGGAGGTTGATGAAGAGCGCGTAATTCCGGATGGATCCATTAGCTTTGCTGATGGCTGTGTACAAGCGTTGAGCTCAAATCCTAACGCGTGGTTTATGCGTCAACTAGAAGGTCTATTGAAAGCCAATGGATACTCCTTAGACTCTACCTATGATGAACTGCCTAAGGCATTACAGAAAAAGGTCATGTACGGTACGACGGACAAGGTAGCTTTCACCTATGAAAATATGCGCGGCGAAGAAAAAGAATTCTTTACAGAGTATGAAGGTATTTTGCCGATGGTGAAACGCCGTCATAGCGAAGCATCTACCGATTCTATGCGCGAAGAATTCGAAAAATTTATGTCCATTAAACCCTGTACTACATGCCATGGCGCTCGCCTTAAACCTGAGGTATTAGCAATTACCGTAGGGGATAAGAATATTAATGAAGTAACCCAATTAACGATTAAAGAAGCGCTAGATTTCTTTAGCCATTTGCAATTAACTGATAGAGAACAAGTGATTGGTGCACAGATTCTAAAAGAAATTAATGCTCGACTAGGCTTCCTTAATAATGTAGGCCTTGATTACCTTACTATGAACCGTAGTGCAGGCACCTTATCTGGTGGTGAAGCACAGCGTATTCGGTTAGCCACTCAAATTGGTTCTGGTCTTGTTGGCGTGTTGTATATTCTTGATGAGCCATCTATCGGTCTACATCAACGAGATAATGATCGACTCATCGATACCTTAAAAGGGTTGCGTGACCTTGGTAATACACTACTCGTTGTAGAACACGATGAGGATACGATGCGCGCTGCAGATTACCTTGTAGACATTGGGCCAGGCGCGGGCGAGTATGGTGGTCAAGTTATTGCTGCAGGGACTGTAGATGAGGTTATGCAGGTGAAAGATTCCATTACCGGTCAATACTTGAGTGGACATAAGTTTATAGCTCTTCCTGACGAACGCCGTAAACCTGGTAAAAACTGCATCGAAATTCGAGGTGCCAAAGAAAATAACCTACAAAATATTAATGTGAAATTCCCAATTGGACTATTTACAGTAGTTACAGGTGTCAGCGGTTCTGGTAAGTCTACCTTGATAAATGAAATCTTATATAAAGGGCTGGCAAATCAGTTGTACCGTTCGTATCATAAGGTGGGGGCTCACAAAGAGATTCGAGGCCTAGAGCATATCGATAAAATCATCAATATTGATCAAAGCCCTATCGGTCGCACACCTCGTTCTAACCCTGCTACGTATACAGGCGTATTTGATGCGATTCGTGAGTTATATAGCCAAACGCCAGAGGCTAAGATGCGCGGTTATAAGCAAGGGCGTTTTAGTTTCAATGTAAAAGGTGGTCGCTGCGAAGCTTGTCGTGGTGATGGTATCATCAAAATTGAAATGCATTTCTTACCAGATGTGTACGTGCCTTGTGAGGTCTGCAAAGGGGCTCGCTATAATCGTGAAACACTAGAGGTTAAATACAAGGGTAAATCCATTGCTGATGTATTAGATATGACCGTAGATGATGCGGTAGAGTTCTTTAGTGCTATCCCTAAAATTTATAAGAAAATGGTAACCTTGCAAGAGGTTGGTCTTGGCTATATTCGTTTGGGCCAAGCGGCTACCACATTGTCTGGTGGTGAAGCGCAACGGGTTAAATTGGCCACAGAATTAGCACGTCGCAGTACAGGTAAAACATTATATATCCTTGATGAACCTACAACAGGTCTTCATGCAGAAGATATTAGAAAGCTTTTAGATGTATTGCAAAAATTGGTAGACGGTGGCGATACGGTTATTGTAATTGAGCATAATCTGGATGTTATCAAAACGGCGGATTATATTATTGATCTCGGTCCTGAAGGTGGTAACCGCGGTGGTACCATCGTGGCTACCGGTACACCGGAACAGATTGCAAAGGTGAAAGAAAGTTATACAGGAAAATTCTTAGGTCCTGTATTAGAACAGACTAATAAATTTATGAATGCTGCGAAGAAACAGAAATAATTTGCACTGCCTTGTATGGTTTCAACGATGAAGTGTTAAGTATAATGGTATGGAGAATTGACGAAGAAAGGAGGATATATGCCGTCTGAAGAGTTATTAGAAAAGGTTAGCCATTTACCGACCACACCAGGGGTTTACTTATGGCGTGATCAATATAACCGCATCATCTATGTGGGTAAAGCGATTAATTTACGCAATCGCGTGCGATCCTATGTGCGTAATGATGCGAATCGGGCACCTAAGGTAACGGCGATGATGAAGCGTGCCGTCGATGTAGAGATTATTCAAACAAAGACGGAAATGGAAGCCCTTATATTGGAAAATACGCTTATTAAAGAACATAAGCCGAAATACAATATTTCCCTTAAGGATGACAAGACGTATCCTTATGTTAAAATCTCTGTTCAAGAAGACTATCCGCGCGTATATATGACGCGTCGACTTGAACGTGATGGGGCTAAATATTTTGGGCCCTTTACCGATGTGACAGCCGTTCATGTAGTCCTCAAGTTGATTCGCCAGTATTTTCCATTGCGCACCTGTAAATCAATGAAGGTAGAACGCCCTTGCTTGCAATACCATATGCACTATTGTGAAGCGCCATGCTTTCATAAGATATCGGTTCCCAATTACCGAAAATATATCGATGAAATTATAGCACTCTTTGAGGGGAAACCAATTCCATTATTAAAGGAAATCAAAGAGAAGATGGAGACTGCTGCTGAAGAACTCCGATTTGAAGATGCAGCACGCTATCGAGATCAATTGACGAGTATAGAAAAAATCCAAGAAAAACAACGGATGGTAACCCAACGTGGTGACCTCGATGTACTCGGCATTGCTGTGGATGGTCAATTGGCATGTGTGCAACTACTCTTTATTCGAGGCGGCCGATTATTAGGCCGTGAAAACTACTTTGTTCAAAATGAAGGTGACTCGGAAGAGACCATTATGACTGATTTTATTAAGCAGTACTATGGGGATACTACATTTATTCCTAAAGAGTTATTATTGCCCATGGAAAGTTCTGAACAACACCTATTTAAGGACTGGTTTAGTGAAATGAAGGGCCAACAGGTCGATGTTCTAGTGCCTCAACGGGGCTATAAGATGGATATGATTAAAATGGCTCATGAAAATGCTGAAACATTCCTGGAAGAACGTCGCCGTCAATGGCAATACCAAATCGATAAGAGTGGCGGTGCCGTTAAGAAATTGGCGGAGGTCCTAGACTTGCCAAGATTACCAGAGCGTATGGAGTGTTTCGATATCTCCCATACACAAGGCTCTGAAACAGTCGCCTCTATGGTAGTATTTGAAGGTGGTAAGCCGGCTAAGAAGGAATACCGTCGGTTTAAATTAAAGACAACACAGGGCAAGCCAGATGATTTCAAATCGATGGCAGAAATCATGGAACGCCGCTATGGTAATGAAACAGATTGGCCTATGCCAGATCTCATCATCATCGATGGTGGTAAGGGGCAGCTCAATGCATCCATACCGCTTATACGCGCCGTAGGTGTTACAGATGTACCTGTTATATCCTTGGCAAAACGGATAGAAGAGGTCTTTGTAGAGGGACAATCGGAGAGCATCATTTTGAGTCATCATTCACCAGAGTTGCAATTATTGCAACAGATTCGGGATGAAGCCCATCGATTTGCTATTACTTATCATCGTAAATTACGGGGCAAACGTAATTTAGAATCCGTGCTCGATCACATTGATGGCATTGGTCCTAAACGACGTAAGGCTTTATGGGCTCATTTTAATAGCTTAGAAGCTATGAAACAAGCTAGTATAGATGAATTGGCTAAGGTTGATTCTATGAACTATAAGACGGCGGAAACCTTATATAATTTTTTCCGCATGTCGAAGGTTGAAAAACAAGATGTAATACAAGGCAATAAAATGTAATACAAAAATAGTTAATACCTTATACTAGAAAAGCAGCACTGCTGAGTATGACTCGCAGTGCTGCTTTTGTGCGTTATGCTTTTATAGGTACTTGTTTGTGTTGAATATACCATGTGCGGATGGTGAATAGTATGCCTGCTACAATTACGCTAGCTAATAGGCCTATCCATACACCAAATGGGCCGTAGTCGGGATTATTGGCGAGAATGTACGCGATAGGGAAGCAAACACCCCAGTAGGAAATAAGCGAAATGTAGAACACAATCTTTACATCCTTATAGCCACGAAGAATACCTTGCAACGGTGTGCCGATGGCATCAAAGGCGGAGAAGAAAACGCCATACCCAAGGAATCCATAAATAAGATTATATACTTCTTCATCATTTGTAAATAATGCGGATATGCTTTCCATATGAGTAAATGTGAAAGCACAAATTAAAATCGCAATGACAATGGCTAAAACGCGAGAAATGTAAGAGTACTGAATAGCTTCTTTATGTCGTTCTGCACCAACTTCATAGCCTACAGCAATGGTAGATGCCATGGCAATGCTAAGTGGTAAGCAATAGAAGACGTTGGTAAAGGAAATGACCGATTGGTGAGCCGCTACAACAGCAGATCCAAAGTGTACCATTAATAGACCGGCAATACTGAAAATGCTGGCTTCGAAAAAGATGGAAGAACCGATTGGCAAGCCGATTTGCAATTGTTCACGTACGTATTGCCATTTGGGGCTTACCCAAATTTTATAGATACGATATCCCTTTAATTTAGGATGGAAGAGCACCATCGCACTAAATAGAATAAAGTTTGTCCAACAGGCTCCAGCAATGCCATAACCAGCACCTACACCGCCGATTTCAGGTAATCCGAAGTGACCAAAAATCAAGGAGTAATTTAAGAATACATTTACTACAAAGCTTGTTACTACGATGGCCATAGAATAGTGTGTTAAACCATGAGAATCAACGGTGTTACGCAATGTATTGACCCATAATAAAGGGAATAGGCCAAGTGCGAAAGCTTTCAAATAATTGATACAAACAGCTGTAGCAGCAGGTTCTAAGTTGAGGAAATTTAGTAATGGTACTAATCCGAAAACACCGAGTAGTAATATGATAAGTGCTAGGGCCGTTGCAATATACAACCCTTGGTAGACGATGGTAGATATGCTATCTGTTTTCTTGGCTCCTAATAACTGTGCAATAATCGGTGTGATGCCCATAAGCGTCCCTTGTGCAAAGATATAGAATAATAACCATAGATTGTACCCTGTAGCAACCCCGGCGAGATCAATCGTACTATATTGTCCCGTTAAGAAGATGGCGATAAATGTGCCACCTACGAGAGAAAACTGAGTGATGCACATAGGAGTAAAGAGTTTAATGAACAACCATAATTTTTGTAGTATAGAATATGTTTGATACATAATGACCTCCTAAATTGATGATATATTTTAACATAGTCTATCTATTATGGCTAGTTGTATAGAAAACTATAGAATATAGTTGCATATAAGGATATTCGTATTAGGAATAGATGGATACATTACAGTATTGTACATGGTGCATCCTCTTTAGTATAATAAGTATATTAAATATTTTCGTTATAGGAGGTACGAATTGGACATTTTATCTGTTCAAGGTTTGTTGGCAATGTTACAAATCATTGTCATCGACATTCTATTGGCTGGCGATAATGCCATCGTGATCGGTATGGCTGCACGAAATTTACCAGCTCATTTACAAAAGAAAGCGATCTTCTGGGGCACAGCCGGTGCTATTATTCTTCGCCTAGTTATGGCGTTCCTCTTCGTTGAGGCGTTAAACACGATTCCCGCGCTTCGTTTAGTAGGTGGTATCCTTTTGTTATGGATTGGGTATAAGCTTGTTGCTGACGATGACAGTGAGCATAATATCGAGGCCAAGGATAGTTTGCGTGCTGCTATCATGACGATCGTCATTGCAGATGGCATCATGGGTATCGATAATGTTATCGGCGTAGTGGGCGCCGCAGGTGGACATATGACAATGGTTGCCATTGGTATGCTCATTACGGTACCTATCATCGTGTATGGTAGTACATTGTTTGTGAAAGTCATCGAGCGTTTCCCAATTATTCTCTACGTTGGTGGCGGTATCCTAGGATGGGTTGGTGCTGGCATGAGTGTGGAAGATACATTGATTGCTCATACAGTTGAACCCTATGCATTATATATTAAAATAGCTGCAGTTATCCTTGTAGTAGGCGCATCGTTAGTGGCAAAACAACTAAAAAAATAATTAGAATTTAGCATATCTCTTCTCTTTTTACAGGAGGAGAGATATTTTTATGCAGTAGATTATACAGGATATTAAAGTATTTGTTTTAGATGAGAAAATACATGAAATATGGTATAGTTAAGGGATAGTTATAGAATTAATTATAGTTGAGGTACGTATAATGGAATTTTTAGAAGCAGCCACGTGGGTTACGATTGGCAAAATTATATTGATAGATATTTTATTAGCCGGAGATAATGCTGTGGTTATCGGTATGGCAGCTGGTAAACTAGCGCCAGAACTTCAAAAGAAAGCTGTTATATGGGGCACGGTAGGTGCCATCTTAATGCGTCTTCTCTTTGCTACCGTTTTGGTAGAAGCATTAACCTTCATTCCACTCGTTCATTTAGGTGGTGGACTTGTGCTCATATGGATTGCCATTCAGCTTTTAAAAGGCGATGATGAAGAGGCTCATATTGAGGCTAAAAATTCCTTAATGGGCGCCATTTGGACGATTATTGTAGCTGATGCCATGATGAGTATCGATAATGTTATCGGTGTAGTAGGCGCTGCAAAAGGTCATTTAGAGCTTGTTATAGTAGGCATGTTGATCACGGTACCTATCATCGTATTCTGCTCTACATTATTTGCTCGTATTATCCACAAATTCCCAGCTATTCTTTGGGCTGGTGGTGCACTACTTGGATGGGTTGCCGGTGAAATGATCGTAGAAGATCCACTTCTTTTGCCATACATTCAAGGTGAAGAATTACTCGTTAAATTTGGCGCCGTATTCTTTGTACTTATCGTGACTGGTATCATTAAAATTTGGAAGAAAAGAGACGCGTAATGAACGGTACAGGTCGTACATCCCGTAACAAAAAATCTAAACAACAACATACAGGTGGTAAACTTTCAAAGAAACAACAGGCCATTCTAAATGCACCTGTTAAGCTTGGAGATGAGGTTTTGGTAACCATTCATGGCATTGGCAGCAGTGGGGAAGGTGTAGGTCGAGTCGATGATTTTACCGTCTTTGTTCCCTTTGCATTGCCTGGGGAAACTGTGAAAGCATCTATCAACATGGTGAAAAAGACATATGCTACAGGTAAATTAATTGACATTGTTACACCTGCTGATAATCGTATAGAACCAACTTGCGAGCTGTATGGCGTATGCGGTGGTTGTCAATTACAACATATTACCTATGAGGGGCAGCTTTCACTAAAAACACAAAAGGTTAAAGACGTTATAGAACGCATCGGTCACCAAAATCCAAACCTTGTAAAACCAGCATTAGGACCTAAAGAACCTTGGGCATATCGCAACAAGATGCAAATGCCTGTTGGTGGTACTAGACGCGACATTAAGATGGGATTCTATGCAATGGGGTCTCACGATATTGTACAGGGGACGAATTGCCCTATTCAAGATGACGGAAATAATACTATTGCTCAAGTGTGTTATGACATCGCTAAAGAGCTTGATGTTGAGCCATACGATGAACATACAGGAAAGGGCGTATTGCGTCATGTTATCGGTCGTATTGGACAATCTGGTTGGATGGTCATTCTCGTGACTGCTACTGATTATTTACCACAGCAAGAAGAATGGGTTAAGAGCATAACAAATCGTATACCACAAGTGGAAACCATCGTTCATAATGTGAATGCTAAACGTACTAATGTTATTTTAGGTCCTACTAATCATGTTATCTACGGAGATGGTACAATCACTGACCATATTAAGGACCTACGATTTAATGTATCGCCACATTCATTCTTCCAAGTGAATCCAGAACAAACTACAGTGCTTTACGATCAAGCATTAGCTTACGCTGATTTAAAAGGTGATGAAACTGTTATCGATGCGTACTGTGGTACAGGTACCATTTCATTGTTTTTGGCACATAAGGCCAAACATGTTATCGGCATTGAAATTGTAGAACCAGCTATTATCAATGCCCGTGAAAATGCCCGCAATAATGGCTATGACAATACGGAATTTATCGTTGCTGATGCGGCTGTTGAAATGCCAAAACTCTACAAAGCCGGCGTTCGACCAGATGTCATCGTATTCGATCCAATCCGCGCAGGCTGTAAAGAGGAAGTACTAACCTCCGCAGCGGGTATGGAACCTAACCGCATTGTCTACGTATCCTGTAACCCAGCAACCATGGCACGAGATATTGAAATCCTCACACACTATGGGTATGAACTTAAAGAAGTCCAACCCGTAGATATGTTCCCCATGACAGCTCACGTTGAGGCAGTGGCTTTGCTTACTAGGAACGAAGTGACGCAGTAAGCATTAGCACTGCCCAGATTATAGATGTCAAAAGTTTTTTTAGTTGATTTTTAAAAGAATATGTTTTGTAGGTGAGACTATGAATTTTAAGAAGCAAATTATTTTATTTTCAATTTTAGCTATGTCTGTTATGGCAGTATCTGCAGAAGATATTAGTACTTATAATCCTCAAGTTATTGAGAAACACCAAATAACAAATGAAGATATTGCATCAGCAACATCTTATGGACAGTCTTTAGTAGAAAAGAAAAATATTAAAATGATATCTACTGCTAAGAAAAAGTTTATTAAAAGGCGTTATGGTGGAATTTTCCCAAGAAATGAATTGCAAGGTATCGTATATGTTCAAACTCCATTTGCAATTTATGCCAATACGGCATTAGAGGATGCTAGAGGTGTAGCAAGTAATTATTCAACAAGAAATGCTAATAATATATTACGGGTTAGATCTTTCCTTTATATGCCGGAAAGTAAGATTTATAACGATACTAATAATATTGTTATATCTATAGTACAAAATGGAAATACATATTATCCAATAGAGACCGTACGTGGCGATGATCAATTTGAAGGTCCTGATATGTGGGTAACAGTAGGTTATCAATCATTATTTGATTTATCTAATATCGATACTAATAGCTCTTTTGAAGTTCATATTAAGTCTGATGCGGTTAAGGTTGGAGATGCAGTAATTCAGTTTCCAGCATTAAATGCGTCAAATAAGTATGTTTTGGATGACTCCTATTCACTTTATAGAGGTGATGCAGTGTTTATCGATAAGAAATAATGTTTTATTAAGAATGTTATTTTACATTTCGAAAATTGCAATAACAAGTTGAACATTATCAGCTAAATAGTCTAGAGTAATCAAATATTTGTGACAAATACTTATGCCTCATGATTCATAAAGTACTCTGTTATAACTTGGTTCGGTGATTTAAAGTTTTAGACTTTCTGTGCAATGTTATTATATCTATTAGCATATCGACTATGTGCTTTTAGAAAACTCTCCATACTTTTAAACTTACGAGAATAGAATCTTTCACCATCAATTCGATGACTGCGCTCTACCTTTCCATTCTGCCACGGAGAAAATGGTCTTGTCGTTTTATGCTCTATCCCTAATCTTTTTTAGACAATATCAAATAAACACTCTCGATCTTTTACACCATAGTTTGTAAATTCACGACCATTATCTGTTTGTATTGTATGAATAGGAAATCCCATTTTGGCTTCTAAATTTAATAAGAACCGACTGGTATTAGTAACACTTTTTTCATCTATAATTTTCAGAATTCTCTTTCTAGAAAACTCATCGATAGCTGTAAGTTGATAGTAAGATTTTCCTTGTGTTGAAAAGTCTAAACTCTCGCGAGGTACGTATTTTATATCAATCTGAACCTTTTCTCCTGGATATGTTACTAAATCTGGTTTTCACTTGCTTTTTGGAACGGATTTAACAATCTTTTTTTCTTTAATGTGACATCTTATTTGTCGGCACATAGAGCCATATGAGCGTTCATAACCACGCTTCTTTGCCTCAACATATACTTGAGATAGCCCTTTATGTTTAAACTTAGAATGCATACGCTTGATAAGTGCTAGTTCTTCCTCAGTGTGTTGATTAGGATGAGAATGTGGTTTACAACTATACAATCGAAGTGAATCGATAGTCCCGTCGAAACGCTTTACCCAACGTTGTACTTGTTGTCTACTAGTATGATAACGACGTGCAACTTCAGCATTATTTCCATACTTTATAGCATATTCACATATGAATCAGCAACTTACATACATAACCATAGAGTCGAATACGTGGTTCAGGATGATGCCAGAGAAGATTTAAAGCTAAAGAGCTCGTTGCTTAAATGTGGTAATACGAGCGTAATGACAGAGTCGGCTAGCATTAAGTTTAATGTTCCGGAACTGTTTATCGACGACGGCTCTGAGTCAGATGAGACTGATGAAGGTTTATCTTTTGTCAGAACAATTCGGTGCCTAGAGTGCAGCATTGAGTTTGAAGTCGATTTAGTGGAATATGAATATGATGTAAGTAGCTTTGAGAAAGATAACGGTATGGGGCCGGATGCAGTCCATAGCTTTGATAGCGAAACAAGCTGCACATGTCCATATTGTGGCAAGGTATTGCATATAACTGGCTGGATTCGTGAGTATCCGATAGGAACTCTTGATTCAGAAGAAATAGATGTAGATACCTTTGACGAAGAATAAAAGTTATCAGAGAATGAAATTATTTTTGGAGGAGGACGCATGAAAGGTTCAGAATGTAGACTAATAGAATATATGGAGGGGTCAAAGAAGCGTTTCATTATCCCAGTTTATCAGCGTAACTACGACTGGAAGACCGAGAACTGCAAGCAGCTTTACGATGACCTTATCAAAGTAATAAAAAACAACAGAAGAAGCCATTTCTTTGGCAGCTTGGTTTCTGTTTATGAGCCATCAGGAAGAAATACGGAGTTTCTTGTGATTGATGGACAGCAGAGACTTACAACGGTATCATTGCTGTTTTTGGCAATGTACAACCTTATCAACGGCGGCGTAATAGTTCAAAAGGACGCTTCCTTGGGTAAGCAGATTTATGAGGATTTCTTAGTGGACAAGTATCAGCCGGAGGAGACTCGCATAAAGCTGAAGCCTGTCAAGAATGACCAGAAGGCCTTCGGAAAGCTATTTGATAGCGTGGATGAACACATCAGAGAGTCCAATCTTACTGCTAACTACAATTATTTCTATGAAAGGATTCAGAAACAGGAGATTACAATCGATGAGCTGTTTGATGCCATTTGTAGCTTGGAGATTATTAACATTACATTGAACAACGAGGATAATCCTCAGCTGATTTTCGAAAGTCTGAACTCTACCGGCCTTGACCTGAGCGAAGGTGATAAAATCAGAAACTTCATACTGATGGGACTTCCTTCAAAGGAACAGGATGAGTATTACGATAAATATTGGAATCGCATAGAGGAATGCACCAAGTATGATGTAAGCTCCTTCGTAAGAGATTATCTGAGCGTCAAGCAGCTGGCAATTCCATCACAGAAAAAAATATACATCAGCTTTAAAGAATATGTTGAGCAGCAGTCAATAGGGACAGAAGAACTTCTGAAAGAGCTGCTTGCGTATGCTAAACGATATGAAATTCTGCTTTGCGGAGGCACAAAGAACAGGTCTTTGGATTCCTGCATTTATAGATTAAATAGACTTGAGACAACGGTAACCAGACCATTCTTCCTTGAAGTTTTAAGACTCTATGATGAGGGGAAATTGGATATGTCTCAGATCGCAGATATATTCCTAATTACTGAAAACTATTTATTCAGAAGAACTATCTGTGACTTACCTACCAATGCATTGAACAAGATATTCCTTCTGCTTCATAGAGAAATCATCAGGTATGAAAATAACGACGTCGATTATGTCGAGAAATTCAAGTATGCGCTTCTCTCAAAGAAAGAAAAAGCACGTTTCCCGGACGATGATGAATTCTCTGCTGGGTTTACCGACAAACAGGTTTACCAGATGAACAGTAAAAATAAAATTTATATTTTGGAACGTCTGGAAAACTATGATACCGCAGAAGATAAGGACGTATATGGCCATTGCGACGATGGTATTTACTCTATCGAACATATCATGCCGCAGCATCTGACACCGGCATGGGTTAAGGTACTCGGTGATGATTATGAGCAGATTCATGAGACTTGGCTTCATAGAATTGCAAACCTGACCTTGACCGCTTATAACTCAAAATACAGCAATAGTACATTCGAAGAAAAGAAGAACATGAAGAATGGATTCGAGGACAGTGGCATTCGAATGAATACGTACATTGCGAAGAAAGATAAATGG
Organism: Veillonella sp.; assembly: GCA_022737715.1. Lineage (GTDB taxonomy): Bacteria > Bacillota > Negativicutes > Veillonellales > Veillonellaceae > Veillonella. Next base: position 15,454 of record JAIITD010000004.1, on the reverse strand, counting down.
ACACTGTCCGAGCTTGAAGAACGTAATCAATACTTGATGGGGCGTGCTCTTGAAATTTGGGCTGCACCAGCGACTACATTCAAGCCGGTTGAAAAGCAGCTGGATTCTTATACTCTTGATGACGATTCTTCATTGAGCGGAAGATTGATTGCACGCTTCAGCTATAAAAATACTGAGCAGCCAGTTTCAAGCTGGGTAGAAATGTTCCAGAAGGTATTGCAAATTCTCTATGCTGAGGACAAGAGTGTTATTACGAAACTTGCAGCATCCACAGAGGATAATATTGCGCTTCACTTCAGCATGAATGAATCGGATTTCACGAAGAGTGTTGAAATCGGAGATGGCATTTTCGTGTGGACAAACACAAACACGCAGAGCAAGCTATCTGTATTGAATAGGGTCTTTAAATTATATGAGGCAGACCCCACTGATTTGGTATTCTATCTGCGAGATGAAAACGAAAGTACTGAGGACGAGGCAGGTACACGCTATGAGCTTCGAAGGAAGTATTGGACATATGCTTTGGAGTACATCAAAGAAGCTCACGGAGATGGAAATGCCTTCAGTAATGTAAATCCATCAAAGGAAAACTGGATAAGTGGTTTCTTTGGGGTGAGTGGGTTTAATATCAGCTGCGTAGCTAATTTTGATTCTGCAAGGGTTGATCTTTATTTAGGAAAGGCCAAGAAAGAAGAAAACAAGAAAGCATTTGATATGCTGGTGGCTCATAAAGATGAAATTGAAAAAACATTAGGTGTTTCACTTAACTGGAATCGTGGAGATGATATTAAATCATCAAAAGTTTTCTATCAGTTAAATGGCGTTAGCATTGAGAACGAAACAGACTGGCTGCGAATGGCGAGATTCCATGTAGAGTGGAGTAAGAAGTTTTACGATGTTATCGTGCCGTATTTGAACTAAAATACTCAGAAAAGGGGTAAAGCAGATGGTTTTTAATACTTTTATAAAATGTCAAGTTTGTGGAAGTATCACCAGAATTCGCTTGCAGGTTGGATGGCAAAAAGAACATCCGATTGTTGTGGCCTGTGGTAAATGTGGAACCTCCTTATCAGGAAATGTTGAAATTGGACAAGACGAACCGGGCTTGAAGTTTTCGTTTGATAATGCTGATGAGGTATTAGATGAAGAGGCGGATTATCTGGTTGAATGTTCAGGAGAATTTCCAACTGTAAAACAAGGCTCAGCTGAAGAACTGGAAGGCTTAGTCATCACACCGTTTATTCGATACATGAGTTGTATGAAATCAGACGATTCATACGAGCAATTTTGTAAAGCAGTATCACAGCTCAACGCCACAAAAAGGAAATGGAAAGAATATCAGAGAATCATTAATCTTTTTGAGAAAAATAGTGAATATTTAGTTCAGGAGATTCAGAAGGAATTTTCAGGACAGTACTTTCAGTGTAGAGATGAATCGGAAATATTAAGAGCAGTTCACATGATTGAGGTTCATGGACTATATTCATCACTTAAGAAAGATATCTTAGATAACATTTCTTTCTGTGCTGGGATTTTAAAGCTTGATTCGGTTCAGGCGAAAAGCTTGATTGATTTCTTGAATTCACACGATGGGTTTCATCTTGATGAATTACAAGAGCTGATTTATAAACTTTACGATGAATACATGACCGTTTATCAGAGATTAATACCGGCACTTGCTATCCAATATTGTAAAGATAATTCTTTTGATTTTGAGTATGAGGGTTCCACTACAAGTAGTTTTGATAGTGTTAAACAGTTTTATTTAGATGTTTATGAAGCATTAGGAAATTTACTTATTATTCCGGTTGCTCTTAACAATATAAAATATAGGGCTGATGTTAACTCGATGAATCCAATCGAAAAGAACGTATCTTCATTGGAAGATTTTATTAAACTGACGAAAGCTACGAGATTTCATTATTGCATAAATACAGAAGTCTATACGGACTTTTTAGATGTTGTTGTAAATGCGAAGCTGAGAAATGCTATAGGTCACAATGATGTAGAATATGATGCGGTAAGCCAGTTGATTACCTATATTCCAAATCCAAAGGATAGAACGAAGAAGAAAACTGAGTATCTCCTTGAATTTGAAAATGAGGCCATGCATATGTTTCAAGGTATATTGGGCATTTCAGAGTATCTATATCGCTTAAGAGAACTTGAACTTATATTTGAAGGAATGGTGCCAGTGATGGTTCAGGAAAGAGCTAACTGGCCAAAGAAAATAGGTCGTAATGACCCCTGTCCTTGTGGCAGCGGAAAGAAATATAAGCGTTGTCATGGAATGAATTAAGGTCGAGACGGTGAAATCCGGCAACTCAACTTTGTGGAGTGTATTGGTTCATCAGTGGCTGATGCAGTATCTCTATGAGAAAATAGGTCAGAATTTACTGTCTCAACTATTGAGACAGTGGCGAAAACACAGTTATACTAAAAAGTCTGCATAATATAGTAGTAAAGAGCATACCTCGACTGTTTCCCATAAACGCAGACAGTAAAGACCTTGATATAGATACTGAAAATTACACAATTTTTAGATGTGAATCAGGTTTTTCGGTGGGAGTGGACTTGTTTCCTTTTTGATATGATATGTTTTCACGAACGGGCGGTTATTCTGATATCAATCAGGAGGTATTGTTCCACGTTGAGGCGGTGGTTTTACTCACTAGGAACGAAGTGACGCAGTGAGTGATAGCACCGCCCATGGCAAGTATGTCCAAGAATTTGAGCGAAGTGAAGAATGATTGGAAACAGCCTACTGCTGAAGCTGTTGCTTTGCTCACCAAGAGTGAAAGGATGCCCATATAATCAAATTTAAAATAGAAAAACCTAGAATTTATTTAAATTACAATTTTAGATTTCATATTGTGAGGAATAATATGGAGTTTATACATGATAGAAAAAGTAATATCCTTTTCAGTCTTTATGGTAGTAAAGTAAATAGAATCAAAATTCATAATAAAACATTAACATTAACAGTTGAAGAAATGTATTAATTGTTAGATGGTGAAGAAAAAGCATTCTCAGGAGAAATATGTTTTAACAACTGTGATGTGGATTTGTGTAAGGCACTAATATTTAACAAAACCTTGGGTGAAGGTCGCTTTTATGGAAAGTCTCTTTGTTTACAAGATTTTATAAATGAGTATGTAGACTCAGAATTTGAAATAATTACTGAAGGCTATTTTGCCAATACAACTACATATACAGGTTGGCTTTGGGCCGATGAAAAACCTCCAGTATCTACGATTATATATATTTGGAATAGCGGAGATATGGTGTATCGTGTCAAAAAATAACCCATGTTTTTACCGATAAAGTAATCTGTATATGAATGGACTAAAATAATTCAAAATATTGAAGGTGATCTTATAAATTTTAATAAAGATGCATTAGAGTTTTAAACTCATGTATTGCTTGGGAAAAGGAAATACTTTAATATACATCTGATATAGTTATTGAAAGTAATCTTTAAAAGAAATACAGCACTATTTAGGAGGACTTTTACAATTTTGAAACCTAGAGAGTTATGTGAAAAAGCTTGGCAGGAGATAGCAAGTAAATTTCCTGATTTTAAGGTAGTTAGAAAAGGTCAGAAGTTAAAGAAATCATCTAAAAATAAAGACCTTACTTTTGAGATATACTTTCAGGCCAATAGAAATAACTATGCAGATAGCGTAGAGTTTGTTCCACATATTGCTATTTATTCTAAATCTATGGAAAAAGCTAATATTCATAACGGGTTTGTATATGGCGGAGAATTAGGTCGTTTGTTAAATAGAACGGAATGGCATTGGTATCAATTAGCAGGTGCTAGCTATCAATATACTGTAGATGAAGTTAGCAAGTTATGTGAGGAATATATAATACCGCTATTTGAAGATTTTGAAGATAAAGAACGTAATACTGAAAAACTTATAGAGGGAGATATAAACAATCATAATCTACTGTATTATATTTATCATTATGGTGGAAAAGATAAAGCTCAACAATATTTTAATAAAATAATCAAAAATTCTGAGTTAAGAAGTATGTATATTGAATTTTATAATCAGTTGAAAGACATGCCAAAAGAAAATATTTCATTAGATAAAAGTGAGTTTTATGGCTCTGCTATGATTAAATTTGCATATATAAATGGAATCGAAATTGAGTACTAATAGTAAAAGTCCTTTGCTTGTGCAAAGGGCTTTTACTATACACTCATACTTATAAATGTAATATAATTAGTATAAGTAGTTAAATTGTATTGAATGAGGTATGTGGTGTGGGACTAATTTTAGATATTGATAAAATAATGCACCAATTGAGTATTTGGCGACCAATATTTCATTCGGAAGCAGATTTTCAGTTTAGCTTAGCCTGGATGATTAAAGAACAATATCCAAATTGTGATATTAGATTAGAGTTTGTACCTGAATTTAATCCTAATTTACATCTTGATATTCTTGTTATATTAGATGGTAAATGGATTCCTATTGAGCTTAAATATACGACAAAAAAATGTATTAAAACTATAAATGATGAAGTGTATGTGTTGAAGGAGCAAGGTGCTAAGGATCAAGGTTGTTATAACTACTTAAAAGATATAATGCGTATAGAGGAATTTAGGGATAAGAGTAATAAGTTTATTGAAGGTTATACAATTAAGATAACTAGTGAAATATCTTATCTAAAGCCTCCGACAAAAGTAAATAGGCAATTTTAAAAGTTTTTGCAAACATTTGTTCTAAAACACTTGACAGAACATTCGTTCGTGTGCTAATATAAGCATGTAAACAAACAAATGTTCTCAGATATTATGTTCGATGTAAATGTGAGGTATGAGATATGAGATGAAAAATATATTAATGATTGTACATACGCCGAATTCTCTATTGAGGAGGGTTCCATTAAAACTGGATGTATGAATTGGTCCTCTAATACGGGAAAAGGGACTATGTATGGAATGGAAGCACCTATAGTATTAACTGGGATATATCCTATAAATTGGAAAGAATATTCTAAAGTTGATGATACTAATAGTGGTACTTTTATGTATCTTGTAAATAGGATAAGTAAATAAAATTAGGAGATAGATTATGTTTAAACCAATTCGTATAAAGATAAATGAAATAGACCATAGTGCTGCAGAAGCTTTATTACAATCTAATCGTCGTGGAATTATTGCCATGAATGGTGTTGAGGGTTATCCTTATGCTATTCCTATTAATTATTTTTATGATTGTGATAATAAAAAGATTTATTTTCATGGAGCTAAAGCTGGTCATAAAGTAGAGTCATTGAAAACTTCAGATAAGGTATGTTTTACCGTATATGGTAATGAGAGAATTGATGAATCTGAATCCTGGGCGCCGTATGTACAAAGTGTAGTCGTATTTGGAAGATGTCGTTTGCTAGAGGCAGGTTCAGAATCTATAGATCGATTAAAAGAATTTGCTATGAAATATTATCCTAGTGAGCAGCTTGTAGACAAAAATATTGCTCATGCTGGTAGAGCAGTTCAAATGTTTGAAATCACCATTGAACATATGAGTGGTAAACAAGTACAAGAGAAATAATAGATTAGCCCTTCGTTTATACGAAGGGCTTTTACTATACACTCATACTTATAAATGTAATATAATTAAACTAAATGGATAGTATTGGTGGAACATTTATGTATATAGTTAATACGATAAAAATTAGCTAAATAATTAAATTCAAGAAATTCAGGGAGGGATTAACATGTTAGGAGCAATCATTGGTGATATAGTTGGTTCACGATTCGAATTTAATAATATTAGACGGAAGGACTTTGATTTCTTTACAGATCAATGTGTGTTAACTGATGATAGTATCATGACACTTGCTGTAGCAAAGGCCATTCTTATGAGCCAACCAAATTACAGAAATCTTTCAAAAAATGCAGTGGAATGTATGCAGACGATTGGGAGATGCTATCCAGGTTATGGTTATGGTGATCGGTTCTATAGATGGATTTTTTCAGAGAATCCAAAGCCATATAATAGTTATGGTAATGGCTCAGCTATGAGAGTTAGTGCTGCTGGGTTGGCAGCACATAGTTTGGACGAAGCAAAGCTTCTTTCTAAATTAGTTACTGAGGTTACTCATAATCATCCAGAAGGCATGAAAGGTGCAGAGGCGACAGCAGTTGCCGTATACTTAGCTAAAATTGGTAAAGATATACAAGAAATCAGAGATTATATTAATCAGCATTATTACACTATGGATTTCACATTGGATGAAATCAGAGATACCTATAGGTTTAATGAAAGTTGTCAAGGAACCGTGCCACAAGCATTGCAAGCTTTTTTTGAATCTACTGATTTTGGAGATGCCATTCGCAATGCCATCTCAATAGGTGGTGACAGTGATACTGTTGCTGCTATTTGTGGCGGTGTAGCACAGGCATATTATGGTATTCCAACGGATATTAGAAAACAGGCTCTATCGTTTTTAGATACTAAACTGCTAGGTATATTAACTGCCTTTGAAGAGAAGTTTATACCAGTTGTTGTATAAGTAAATATTATATAGGAGAGAGGGATATGATACATCTTAAGGACTTAGGCAGTTTTGAATCTGTACCGAAGTTAGTGACAGATATTATAAATGGAAATATAACAGCACTTGAAAGCGCATTAAATAGTGGTTGGGATATAGATGAACCTGTACAAATTGGTAAATATAGTGAGTATTCACCTCTACAATTAGCGTTAGTAATGGACTGTTTGCCAAGTGTAAAATGGTTGGTCGAACATGGCGTAGATTTAAATGATAAAGAAAATCCAAGTTTCTTGTTAGCTGTTCGGTATGCTGACCAAAAGGTAATAGATTATGTTGTGGAGCATGGTGCTAATATTCATGCTTTGAACTCTGTGGATGTAGATGCTTTTCAAGCTGCCTTATATGGCAAGAAATATGAGAACTTACAACTCATTCATGACTTAGGCCATACAGTACAGAAATATGGCGGTAAAGCTTTCAGAAATGCCATTACAGATGAAAATTATGAGGTCTTAGATTTCTTTATTAATAATGGTGTGGATATTAATTACAACAAGCCTGATTCTGTGTATCCATTTAAGCCAACCCCACTATGTGTAGCAGCTCGGTATGTGGATTTACAGATGTGTAAATATCTAGTAGAACATGGTGCAGATGTAACCATCACAGAAAAGGATGGGATGCGTCCCTATAGCATTGCCGTTGAAAAGGGCGATATGGAAATGGCAGAGTATTTTAAAACATTAGAGCCACCAGAGTTCCATGATAAACAGAATAAAATGGATCAATTAAAACTATTTAAACTACCAAAAGTGTTAATATCCTTTTTAGAGGGAGATAATCTTTACTTTGAATTGCCAGACTCAGATTTTATTTCTATAGAGTTCTTACCTTTACTTGATACAGTTCCATTTAAATGGGGTCGTCGTAATCTATTACGTTTATCTAAAGAGCTAGGTGAGTACAACGATTATCAAATTGTATGGGACCCAAAATCTAAAAAGATTTCCTGTTATGATATGGAACATCAAGAACTACGAGAGCTCTGTAAATTTGATGAATTTATGGCGGATATGTCAGGTCAATTAGAAACCTTATTTTAATGTATATCGTAAAGGAGAGGCGATACATATGATAGATACATTTGAGAAAACATATACGGATTGGTCTATTGATGTAGGTGAGTACAAATATGAAGGCATAACCTTGAAAGAAGTAGAGCAAAATTTATATTCTATTCAAGATAATGATATGGACTTCTTAATTGTTTCACCATCGAAGGTTATTTCAGTAGGTAATAAGCTATATAATTTTGTACAAGTTTGTAGTGATCAGCACACAGAATTACTACATATAGAAATTAGTGTTACTGCTATAGGCGAAGAAGGCGCCATCATATATGGTAAGAATGAGCTGGGCCATCAAGAGGTATTACAGATCATAGAAGACTTTATTGTACATCATAAGGTTCCAACATTAGATGATTGGGACATCGTGTTAGATTTAAGACCTAAGATGGAAAGCTATGTAAAGGATACTGAAAATGACTAATGGGGTAATATATGATGAACAGTTAAGGCAATATACATTTACCTATGAAGGTATACAATTTTGTTGGGATGAGAAGCCAACGGATGCTAATGTAGATACTGCTAAATTATTAGCTACTAATTATCATAAGAATATAGATTCTATTGTTACTTTCATTCATAACGAAATTCTAGATTGGTATGGCGATGTCACTATTGATGAAGTGAAAACACGGATAGGTATGCCTATTATTGAACCAGAGCGAGATGCTGTGACCTATTGTGAGCAAACCTTTGATGATACGCACATCTTTTCCTTTACATTTTGGGATAATGAATTCAAAGATTTACATTACTTTGCCATAGATGGATAATATATTCTCCAATGATTTAGTTACTATCAATAGCATGCGGAGTCTATTATGTTATATACACCGAATAACCTTTTGTATAAGTATATTCGCTATCGATTTAGACGAATTCAGATTCAATGTAATATGGTATATGATATAGCACCAGAGGACGAAGATGAGATTTGCCGTAATCTGTTAAAACAGAGAGCGAAGATATTAATTCCAGTTGGCATAGTATATGCATTAATATTTGCCCTTACTTTCGCTTGGCTATTAGGCACAAGTGAGAAATTGAACCCATTAATGCAATGGGAAGTAAGAGTTATTGACTATGTTATACCATTTTTAAATACCATTGATTTTAAGTGGTATGCGTATTCACTGGATTTATTGTGGGCAGCCCTTATATTGGCCCCTGTCGGGATTATTAACGTATCTCCTTATATCATTTTTTCCTATATTATAGATACCATTTTGATACGGCGTGAGGTGAAAGCTTTAATAAAAAAATATTCCATTGATCAAATAAAATGTGGTTAGATTATATCTATTTGTTTAGGAGAGAGTATTATGAGTCATCTAAAAGATTTCAATTGGACTGGATTTTGGAAAGACACCGATTATGCATTTGAGTCCTATATAGGTAGAGAGGTTACCGATGAGGATATTAAGAATGCTGAAGCTGAACTAGGCTATACATTGCCTGCAGCATATATTGAACTACTTAAAAACCATAATGGTGGTGTAGTAAAGAAAAATTGTTTTATTAACGATGATGACGATTGTGTATATATAACAGGAATATATGGCATCGATAGAGATAAAAAATACTCTATTTTAGGTGAGATGGGTAATGAGTTTTGGATTTCAAAAGTAAAATATCCCCCTATCGGTATCGTTGTAGCCGATACAATTTCCGGCGGTCACGACATGATTTTCCTTGATTATCGTGAGTGTGGGCCTACCGGTGAACCTAAGGTTGTACGTGTCGATCAAGAATGTGATTACTCAATTACTCCCTTAGCAGATAATTTTGGTGACTTTATTAAGAACTTATATTTCAGTATAGAAGAAATTACGGATGAAGAGTTTCAAGAATTAAGTGATGTGGAAAAGGTTAAGCTCCTTAATGAACAAGAGGGCCTTGATATCAAGCGTGCGATGGAGTTATTAACTAACATAGGCATTGATAATTTGTCGCCTATATTGTTAAGCGCCTTAGGACGTATGTATAACAATAATGGCCGTGCAGCAGAGGCTATCGAGTTATTTAATCGTATAGATGAGGCACATCGCGATTGGTCTTGGTATTATCGTTGTGGCTATGCTCATGCATCTTTAGGGTGTGGTGAAAGCTATGATTCTGAACATGTACAAAAAGCATTACAGTTAATAGAGACGGGCATAAAAATGACGAAAGCAGCCAATTTAGATAAACAACTTGGTTGGTGCTGTGAAGTTGTAAAATACCTATTAACTCAAATCAAGCCAAAAGAGTACAAGGAGGATTATCCTGTGATATTTGAAACTATTAAGAATGTATTTGATAAGAAAAACAGTCAAGATGCTACAGAAGGTAAAGATGTCGAAGACGTTAATGAATGCGATGAAGATAACTATCCTACATATGATATAGTGCATTGGATATTTAACAAACATACGTATAGTAGAGATGAGTTTTCAAAAGAATATAATGAAAATGTAAAGAAATATGTAGATGATGATGAGGCAGATGACGACGATAGATTAGAAGAACCTGAAATTTTAGTAACCTATGAAGCTTGGATTGAAAGTGAAGACCAACTCTTTGATAATGAACGTGTTACCGATGAAGAATTGCTGGAAGAAGATAAAGAAGATGGCATGTGGCAGGTAGAAATTATGGCTCATCTTGTGGCGGATAATGGCACATATTTTACTAGAGAAGAATTACTCTTTAAATTGCATAATTTAATGGCTAATAAAGAACTTGGTGATCACGTATTCTTTGAAGGCATCGAATACGAAGGACATGAATGTGAAGGATATGGGCTAATAGATAATGAAGACGGTATACCTGTATTCTATATTGTTTGTGGTAGCTAGCTTCTAGATAATGTTTATTTTAAGACTATATATGAAATATGATAGGATGTGACATAATGGGATTAACGGTTGAACAATTTAAAGCATTTTCTGAGGCGGAGCAATTACAAACCATTAAAGAGCTTAATGATTCTGGAAATGTAGAGACTATTATTGATGTGTTAACTGATGTGGGCGTGGAAAATTTATCCGTACCTCTATTAGGTGAGCTTGGTAGAGCTTATAACAATAATAGCAATGAAAAAGAGGCTATTAAGGTATTAGAATCTATTGATGAAGAGTATCGTGATGCGGTGTGGTATTATCGCTGTGCCTATGCGTATGGAGCTATTGTTTTGGATAATAGTGACGGGTACACATCGAATACAATGCAACAGATGCTAAGATTAGTAGATAAGGGTGTACGTTTAGCTACGGAAGCGAAACTAGATGATATAAAATCGTATTGTTTTGAAGTTATTGATATGTGCTATTTGCAAATGGATTTTGAAAAATGTGAAGTTGACTATCCTGATTTATGTGCAGCCTATAATGAGTACGTAGCAGAGAAAAAGAAGAAACGAAAAGGTGTACCTCGTCATCGGACTATCACTGTCGAAGAGATACAAGCTACCGATGATGTATGGACCATTAATGAGCCTATGTATTGGACCATCAATATATATGGATCTTATGATGATTATATAGAATCCGCAAAACCTTTCACCTTAGAGCAACGCTATCTTAATGCTATATCTTGGTACTTCGCAGAGGTTAATAATGGTGGTCATCATCAATTCTTCTATAACTCTACCGGTATTGTATGGGAAGATGCTCTAGAAGGTTTACGACTATTTAAGATGGATGAACTAGCAGATAACTTACAAACTGTCATCGATTATTTTGGTGGCTCAGTTCCATTTGATAGGGAAGAACGATGGAACATTTTAAAAGATTGGGAAAATGAGGATGAACTGTTCGATTTCCTTGATAAAAAAGATGATGTAGTATATGAATATGATGGAATCTATGAAGATACATTCGTACATGAACATCCAGAGTTATTTGTATTTGATGGGACCTATAAGGTTCCAGAATAAGCGTAGCAATGTAGTGTATAAGGGCTACTTTCACTAAGAATATACTATGTATTAGAGGTATTACATGTTAGATAAACAAGGCGTATATGATTGTTTGCGTGACCATCATATCGATTTTGAAGTTACGGATCACGCACCGCTATTTAGTATGGACGATAAACCAGATGTAGAACTGCCATATCCAGAATGGGATGCGAAGAATTTATTTATCCGAGACCATAAGCGGGAGCATTACTATTTAATTACTGTACGCGGTTCAAAGCGTGTAGATTTAAAACAATTCCGTAAGGACCACAATCTTAAAAAGATTTCCTTTGGTTCTGAAGAAGAGTTATGGGAGATTTTGAAGATTAAACCAGGTCATGTATCACCATTCTGCTTACTCCACGATGAGGAGCGTAAGGTGCATTACTACATTGATGCGGATTATAAGGATAATCTCATTGGTATCCATCCAAATCAAAATGATGCGACCGTGTGGTTACAAGGAAAAGAACTTGTTAAGCTTATAGAGGAGCATGGTACAATAATTGAATATATAACAATATAGATGTAACATAAGAGGTTTTACATGAAAGTTAAATTGATTCAACCGCGTATGTTAAAACGTCCTATGGATACAGATTTAAAAATACGCATGTCCCCTCATTTAGGATTATTGACTGTGGCTAATATTATTCGGCATGATTGTGAAGTTACAATTGAAAATGAAAATATTAGACCCATTGATTTTGATGATGTGCCTGACTTAGTAGGCATAGCAGTTACTGTAGATGTTTTACCTAGAGCTATTGAAATTGCATCTATATATAGACAAAAAGGTGTTAAGGTTATTGCTGGTGGTATACATATTACCACTGCATCTAGTTCTGTGCCAAAGGATGCATTTGATAGCTTATGTATTGGTTTTGCAGAAAATACATGGCCTCAAATTATAGAGGACATGAAACATAATAGATTACAATCTGAATATGTATCTAAGCCTTTAACTTCTGGGGATGATATTGTAGCGCCTGCATATGACATGATAGATAAGACCGATTATTTATGGTATAACGTTGTTTCTACAAGTCGCAGTTGCCCTCATAAATGCGATTTTTGCTATAATAGTTCTGGCACTCATCAATATATTAATCGTAATATAGATGATGTGTTAGCAGATATCAAACAACTAGGCACAAAGCATATCATGTTTATTGATGATAACTTTATTGGTAATATTTCTTGGACTAAACAGTTTTTAGAACGTATTAAACCTTTAAAGTTAAACTGGAATGCAGCAGTTACTATGAAAATAGGACAATATCCTGAATTGATGGATTTAATGAAAGAAACTGGCTGCCAAAGTTTATTTATTGGCTTTGAAAGCATCAGTCCGCAGTCTTTATCTAGTGTTCATAAAATGCAAAATAATCGGGAAGAGTTTGAAAGACTTATTAGCGAATTACATAAGCGTGGCATTATGGTCAATGCTAGCTTTGTATTTGGTCTAGATGGAGACACGCCAGAGACTTTTAAGAATACATTAGATTGGATTATTAGCCAGAAAATTGATACCATTACATCCCATATTGTCACACCATACCCAGGTACTGAATTCTACAAAAGAATGGAAGAACAAAATAGAATTTTTGATCATGACTTATCTAAATATAATACGTCTCATGTAGTCGTAGCGCCGCTTGGTATGTCTAAAAAGGAATTAGAAGAAGGGTATCTTTGGATATATCAAGAGTTATACTCCATAAGAAATATATTCCGCCGTATGCCTAAGACTATTGGAACAATACCAGCCTATTTAACCTTTAATTTCTTTTATCGTAGATTTGGCCATTTTACATCAAAAGTATGTGAAATTTTAACTTATAAACGTATTGGATTATGGGCTGAAAAATTATCACGATATATGTAAAGGAGTTATTAATGAATAAGCAAATTATAAAACAAATTTTACTAACCTCTGCTATAGTTGTATTAGGCGTTAGCACATCGTTTGCAGCATTCACATTTGATAAACAGGAACAGGTAGATACAGCCCCTATTGTAGGTTTGTATCGTTTCCAAGTACCAAACGAATTACAAGGTGCATATAATACTGCAGGTGTTCAGAATTTAACAGCCTCTATGGCTAACGAGCCTAATACTTTATCTATGAATGTGGCTCATGTAAAAGGTAATCCCTCTGAATCATACGTAGTGGAGGTATATAAAGATACAGCTGCATTAGAAACACATCGAAAATCTGAACATTTCCAAAACTATATTAACGAGGTTGGTTCTAAACTGACAAATCGTAAATTGTATGATGTACAGCCTTTGTTATTGATTGAAAAACCAGATGCATTATCTTTGATCAATGACGGTCAATCGGTTGTGATCTTAACAGAGTTTACAGTAGATGGTAATGAAGTAGATACAGTACAAAAACAATATCAATTAGATATTGACCGTGCTGTTCGTGATGATGCGGGCTATAAAGCAGGTTACGTATTGCGTGAAAGAAATAATAAAACTCACTGGTATGTAATTCAAATTTATAGTAATGAGGCAGCTTTCAATAAACATGTAAATAGCCCAGGCTATCGTTTTATGATGAGCCAAATTCAAGGTAGTTTACAAGGCGTTACTACTAAAGTGTTGCAAGGAGACATTCTAGTAAATCATGGCGGTCAATCTTTTATAAGACCATAGTCTTTGATATACTATAACCAGTAAAGTTACTGCTAGCATATAATTATGTGCTAGCAGTTTTTTTGTTATATAATAAGTTAAAGTCTTTATAGCTTATAAGGAGTTACGTATGACACAGCAAGAACGTTTAATTTATCTTGTAAAAGGATTAGTAGAAGAATATACAGAGAAATATAAAGACGAACACATTGAAATCCCTAATGATGAAGTAGAACAGTTTACACTGTTTAGGTCTCTTTGTAATATTCGCCCTGCAGGATCTATGCCAGCAGAGTGGATGAAGGTACAAGATGAGTATTTAAATGAATTGGCTCATGAAAAAGGTATTGTAACGCTCAGTGATATGGAAGAGCGGGAACCTCAGATATATTTGTGGCAAGGTGATATTACGCGTCTAGCCGTAAAGGCTATCGTCAATGCAGCTAATAATCAGTTGCTCGGTTGTTTTGCACCTAATCACAAATGTATTGATAATGCCATTCATACCTTTGCTGGGATTGAGCTGCGCATGGCCTGTGCTCGTATGATTGAATATATGGATATGCCTGAAAAGACAGGTGTGGCACGCATGACTTATGGTTATAATTTACCAGCCAGTCATGTTATCCATACGGTAGGACCTATTATTTATGATACTGTTACCGAGTTAGAACAAGACCAATTGGCGTCGTGCTATCGATCTTGCTTGGAGTTAGCCAATGCTTATAGTTTACAGTCCATTGCATTTTGTTGTATTTCTACAGGTGAGTTTAGATTTCCCAATGAATTGGCGGCCAGAATTGCAATCGATACGGTGCGTTCCTATTTAAAAGAAACTAATAGTAAAATACAAGTGGTATTTAATGTATTCAAGGATATAGATTATGACATCTACAACAAATTATTGGGATAATATAGAACGTGTGAAAACATTTTTGACTGCGGCTGATGCGGTACTCGTAGGGATTGGGGCAGGTATGTCCACTGCGGCTGGGTTTTCTTATAGTGGTGAACGCTTTCATAAATACTTTGATGACTTTCATAAAAAATATGGTATAACAGATATGTATTCTGGTGGATTTTATTCGTTTGAAAGTATGGAAGAGTATTGGGCGTGGTGGAGTCGTCATATTTATTACAATCGATATGATGTTTCGGTAGGTGAACCTTATGATCATTTGATGAAATTATTGCAAGATAAGAATTATTTTGTAATTACTAC
>JAIITD010000160.1 GCA_022737715.1 Veillonella sp. | reverse complement strand
TTTATACAGCTGTATAAATGAAAATCAAGGTTAATGTATTTGCTATGCTATATATAATATACATGCAGTGTATATTAATACATAAGATGTATAAAATATATCATAAAAATCATTAATATTAGGAATTTAATAATTATTATATACATTATTGTTGACATAATTATTCCATGTATATATACTATATAAATAAACTTAGTTATATATGAGGGTAAGAAGATGTTTAATAAAAAAGTAAAAAAATTAGTTCTCGGTAGTTTAATGGTTGTTATGGCTGCATCTATGATTGGTGGTTGTGGGTCTAGTTCTAGTTCTACAACATCATCTAATAATAAACTCATTGTAGGTACAAATGCTACATTCGTACCTTTTGAATTTAAAGATGATAAAACCCAAGATTATGCAGGTTTCGATATTGATTTGATTCGTGCAATTGGTAAACGTATTCATAAAGATGTGGAACTTAAAAACGTTGCTTTTGATGCGTTGATTCCAGCATTGAATACACATGATATTGATGTGGCTGCTTCTGGCATGACAATTACGAAAGCTCGTAGTGAAAAGGTATTATTCTCATCTCCATACTATGAAAATGCATTAGCTATTGTCTATAAAGATTCTAATAGCATTCATTCCTTAGATGATTTAAAGAATAAGAAAATTGCGGCTCAAATGGGAACCACTGGTTCTGATTTAGCTCATAAGATTGAAGGGACTTCTGTAAAAGAATTCGATCACAGTAATGAAGCCTTGTTAGAGCTACAAAATGGCGGTGTTGATGCGACTGTTATCGACTTACCAGTTGCTCAGTATTACAGCACTAAGCATCCTGATGAGCATATCCAAATCTTGCCATATCCAAATACAAAAGAGTACTTAGGTTTAGCTTTGAATAAGGATAATAAAGCTTTACAAGAGGAAATTAATAAAGCTATTGCGGACATGAAAGCAGATGGTGAATTTAATACATTATATAAAAAATGGTTCAATGTAGATGCACCTGCAGATATGCCCGTTGTGTTGGATTTTAAATAATTGGGGAGTTGTAAATGGACTGGAATGTCATAACGAGTAATTTACCATTATTATTATATGGTGCTTTAATGACCATTAAAATTACAGCTGTTGCTGTAAGTTGTGGTTTCATTATTGGTTTAATTGTTTCCTTAGCTAGAATGTCGAATTTTGTAATCATTCGACTCATTGCTAAATGTTATGTAGACGTAATTCGTGGTACCCCTATGTTGGTACAAATCTTTATGATTTATTTTGCGTTGCCACAAATCATCGGTACAAGAATTGATCCTTATGTAGCAGCCTGTGCAGCATGTAGTATCAACTCTGGTGCATATGTATCTGAAATATTCCGCGCAGGCATTCAATCTGTAGATAAAGGACAAATGGAAGCAGGTCGTTCCTTAGGTTTGTCTTGGTGGCAAACTATGCGCTTTATCATTATTCCGCAAGCGTTTAAAGCATCTATCCCTCCGTTGGGGAATGAATTTATTGCCATGTTGAAAGATTCTTCTCTAGTTTCTGTTATCGGCTTTGAAGAATTGATGCGTCGCGGTCAGTTAATTATCGCCAAAACATATGCGGCTACTGAAATTTGGGGAACGGTTGCTATTATCTATCTATGTATGACGATTCCGATTTCTCGATTAGTTGCTTATCTTGAAAGGAAATATAACGTAAAATGATAGAATTAAAAGATGTGCGCAAATCATTTGGCAAAAATGAAGTATTAAAAGGCATTAATTTACGCATTGAAAAAGGTGAAGTTGTCGTAATTATTGGACCATCTGGTTCTGGTAAAAGTACGGTTTTGCGTACTATGAATTATTTAGAAGAACCAACCAGTGGTCATGTAATCGTGGATAACATGGATCTATCTGATAAGAACAAATTGAATGAAGTTCGTACAGAAGTGGGCATGGTATTCCAAAATTTTAATCTTTTTCCACATATGACTGTATTGGATAATTTAACACTAGCACAAATACATGTGAGAAAAACTAGTAAAAAGGACGCAGAAGAAGTAGCCCTTAAATTATTGGAACGCGTTGGATTAGCGGATAAAGCAAATATGTATCCTGATTCCTTATCGGGTGGACAGAAACAACGTGTTGCTATAGCTCGTGCATTGGCGATGAAGCCTAAGGTTATGCTTTTTGACGAACCTACATCGGCTCTTGATCCTGAAATGGTTCGAGAAGTACTAGATGTTATGAAATCATTGGCTGATGAAGGCATGACAATGGTTATTGTAACCCATGAAATGGGTTTTGCTAAAGAGGTTGCTGATAGAGTTCTATTTGTTGATGGTGGCCAAATCCTAGAAGATGGTACACCAGCACAAGTCTTTGATGCACCTACTAGTGACAGAACTAAATTGTTCTTGTCTAAAATTTTATAAATTCTTAGGGACAGCACTCATAATTACTTAGAATGTAATTATGAATGCTGTTTTCTTGTGTATTAGCCTATAAGAAATTTTGATAAATTACATATATTGAATTTGAAAAGTAGTGTAATTCAAAGATTTTTCTATATCTATTAATTCGTATAAATAGATGTTAGATATAAATATTTGTGATATGTATAGAGTTTATGCATATATTGTGTGTAAAAGTATTTATAATGCTCATATATTTAAGTTATAATGAAATAAATATAAACTTAAATACTATAAAATGTATAGATTAAATCCAATAAATAAAGGAAATTAAGAATAAAATTCATTGATTTTTGATAGTTAAATATGCATAATAATTTAACTGAAATACATGTGTTGTAATTTGATATTTTATACAGGCTATGTTATTATACAAATATAGAGCAAGACAGTAAGACAATATATATTTTTTAGGAGGATATTACCCATGTTTGGTAAAGTTAAATGGTTTAGTGCAGAAAAAGGTTATGGATTTATTGAAAGAGAAGATGGTAGCGATGTATTCGTTCATTTCTCTGCTATTCAAGACGAAGGTTTTAAATCCTTATCTGAAGGTCAAAATGTAACATTTGACATTGTTGATGGCAATCGCGGTCCACAAGCTGCCAATGTTGTAAAAGCGTAAATACATACTGAATAATACATAAAAACTAAATTCAAAAAAATCTCAACATCGTATTTGTTGGGATTTTTTTACATTCAGTAGTGTACAATACATATTTCTACAAAAAATATAAAAATTTTTATCAAAAAAGAGGAGTTTTATATGTAGATGTAGAAATACTAATTAAGACACCAGAAATAGAATAATAAGAACATTCTAAAAACTGGGCGTTGATTTTTAGAAAGGGTGTTGAC
>JAIITD010000159.1 GCA_022737715.1 Veillonella sp. | reverse complement strand
GTTATAGCTGTACTTATTAATACATATTCCCACTATGTATTCGCATCCTTAACAGCACATATTTCTGCCATGTTCGTAGCATTCTCCGCTATTGCTATCTCTGCAGGTGCACCACCAATGTTGACATTGTTGATGATTGCATTTACATCTAACTTGTGTATGTCTTTGACTCACTATGCTGCAGGCCCATCTCCAGTTATCTTCAATACTGGATATGTTCCTCAAAATGCATGGTGGAAACTCGGTTTCTTCTCATCCGTAATCAACTTAATCATCTTTGTAGGGTTAGGCTCTATTTGGATGAAAGCTATCGGTATGTGGTAAAACACAATTACATAAACGTATACGATTATGTATACATGACGCCGTCCCTTGTGGGGCGGCGTTTTTGTGATACAATGGCAATAGATTATGTATATTACATAACAATTTGCATGTAATAATTAAGTAGGAGGTCATATGAAATTTGATAATCCTCAATTAATAAAATATATCAAAGGATGTACATCTCCGTATCATACGGTAGATACTAGTTTGCAACTATTATTAGATGCAGGATTTACAGAGTTATCCTTAGAAGAACCTTGGAATCTAACATCTGGAAATTATGTGGTTAATGTATTTGGTACGACATTATTTGCCTTTCACATAGGCGAAGACTATCGTCATTCCTTACGCATTGCATCGGCTCACACAGATTTTCCTGCTATACGGGTAAAACCTAATCCTATTACCGATGTAAAAGGGTACACAAAGCTCAATGTTGAAATGTATGGTGGATTAATTCAAAATACCTGGTTAGATCGACCTTTAGGTGCGGCGGGGACCGTTGTTTTAAAAGGTGAGACCCCATATGATGTTGATTCTGTTCTATTTGATACGAAGCGGCCAATCGCTATTATTCCTAATTTAGCAATTCATATGAATCGTAATGTGAATGATGGGGTAGCATTGAATCGACAAAAAGAAATGTTACCTATCATCATGATGAAGCCAGATGGAGATACGACAAAATCTGAGGAAGAGGTATGGAATCAATTTTTAGCAGACGAGATTAATTGTGATTCATCTGAAATTCTATCCTATGAAATTACACTCTATCCTGTAACAGAAGGTGCATTAGTTGGTACAGATTTCGATTTCATTAGTTCTCCAAGACTTGATAATTTAACGTCTTGCTTTGGTGTTCTCGCGGGTATTGTAGAGGCAAAGATAAATAAAGTTGACGGTATTCGCTGTGCAATCCTATTCGACAATGAAGAGGTGGGTAGCCGTACTAAACAAGGCGGAGCAGGAATGTTATTGCCAAACTTATTAGAACGTGTGTATCGTAGTTTAGGATTCAGCCGTGATGATATGGATCTAGATGTGGCTCGTGGCTTCATGATTTCATCTGATGTAGCCCATGGATTGCATCCAAATTATCCAGAGAAAAATGATATTACCAATTTTCCGGTACTCAATGGAGGCGTTACATTAAAACAGGCCTGTAGCCAATCTTATGCAGGCGATGCAAAGGCTATTGCCATTGTGAAAGGCCTTTGTGAGGAAGCTAATGTAGCCTACCAAATTTATGTTAATCGTTCTGATATTCCGGGCGGATCAACTGTTGGTTCTATTTCATCAGCTATGTTACCAATGCGGACCATGGATATCGGTTTGCCTTTATTAGCGATGCACTCTGCTGTAGAAACGATGGGGGCTCGTGACCAAGAACAATTGAATCATTTAATGCAACATTTCTTAGGCGATGAATAAATTACATAAATATAATCTTATTTCACATCCGGTGTATGTAAAAATACATATGAAAAATTAATGAATAGAATAATTTCTATATTAGGTTAAATAATTTATAAATATAACCATATTGATGATTAATGCTTTTAATATCTGAAAATTATTGTATAATATAAGTATATTTGATTCATAGTCGGATATCAAAAAAAGTGATAAATGTTTAAGTAAAACATGTATTTCGATATACATATATACAATGTATATCAATGCACACAAATCTATCATTCGATAGGACTCGGTAGGAGGCAATTATGAAGAAAATTAAATCCGTTTTGGTAGCCAATCGTGGCGAAATCGCAATCCGCGTATTTCGTGCATGTAACGAAATGGGTATTAAAACAGTAGCTATCTATTCTAAAGAAGACACATTGTCCTTGCACCGTAACCAAGCTGATGAAGCATATTTGGTTGGGGAAGGTAAAAAACCAGTTGATGCCTATTTGGATATTGAAGATATCATCCGCATTGCTAAAGAGCATGACATTGATGCTATCCATCCTGGCTATGGTTTCTTATCCGAAAACGAAGAGTTCGCTCGTCGTTGCGGTGAAGAAGGTATCATTTTCATTGGACCTCACGTAGAACATTTGAATATGTTCGGCGACAAGGTTAATGCTCGTACACAAGCTAAATTGGCAGACATTCCAATGATTCCAGGTTCTGATGGGGCATTGCGTGATTTTGCACAATTAGAAGAATTTGCTGAAACTCACGGCTATCCATTGATGATTAAAGCCGTAAACGGTGGTGGCGGTCGTGGTATGCGCGAAGTTCACCGCAAAGAAGATTTACGCGATGCTTATGACCGCGCTAAATCCGAAGCTAAAGCAGCATTTGGTGATGACGATGTTTACGTAGAAAAACTCATCGTTGAACCTAAACATATTGAAGTACAAATCTTAGGTGATGAACATGGTAATGTAGTTCATTTACATGAACGTGACTGCTCTGTACAACGTCGTCACCAAAAGGTTGTTGAAATGGCACCAGCTTTTGCATTGCCATTAGAAACTCGTAAAGCCGTATGTGATGCAGCCGTAAAAATCATGAAAAATGTTGGCTACGTTAATGCTGGTACTGTTGAATTCTTGGTAACTTCTGATGGTTCCTTCTATTTCATCGAAGTTAACCCTCGTATCCAAGTAGAACATACCGTAACAGAAATGATTACGGACATCGATATTGTTCATTCTCAAATTCGTATCGCTGAAGGCTATGATTTGCACAGCCCAGAAATAGGCATTCCTGAACAAGATGAAATTCCTTGTAAAGGTACTGCAATTCAATGTCGTATCACTACAGAAGATCCTAAGAACAACTTCATGCCAGATACTGGTAAAATCTTAGCATATCGTAGTTCCGGCGGTTTTGGTATCCGATTAGACTCCGGTAATGCTTTCACAGGCGCTGTAGTAACACCTTATTATGATTCCCTATTGGTAAAAGCTACTGCATTCGGTCCTAACAACGAAGAAACTATTCGTAAAATGCTTCGTTGCTTGAAAGAATTCCGTATTCGTGGCGTTAAAACAAA
>JAIITD010000158.1 GCA_022737715.1 Veillonella sp. | reverse complement strand
ATATGTGTACCAGGTACATCTTTAAAACCTTCAAGGGCAGCTTTCCCCGTATCACCAGATGTAGCCGTCAAGATAAGAACCTCTTTATCTTCGCCTTCTGCTTCTTTCGCTGCTACCAATAAATATGGAAATAGTGAAAGCGCCATATCTTTAAATGCTTGTGTACGGCCGTGGAACAGTTCTAACACGGATAGTTTTTCAAGTAAGGAATGTAGAGGTGCAATATCGCGAGTGCTAAAGTTTGCATCGCTGTAAGCGGAGTTAATCATTTCCTTAAGATGTGCTTCGGAGAAGCAAGGGAATAATTTTGCTAATACAACAGCAGCTACCTCTTGGTAAGATTTATCTTTAATGTCGTTATAACTTAAGCAATTCGTTGGAAATAAAGCTGGTACGTATAAACCGCCATCTTCTGCCAAACCATGTAATAATGCATATGTTTCATTTACGGCAACAGTGCCACGTGTACTTGTATAATTCATGGGCAACCTCTACAAACTAAAATTCTATGGAATCTATAATATTCTCCCATTATAGCATAAAAGCGCCCCAAAAGGGGCGCTTTCTATAGATTTTATTATATATTTTTATCAACAATTATATCGTTACATGACAACGATTATAATTCACCTTCTGCGATGGCATCCAATGTATCAAGGGATGGGATAAAGAACAACATGCCGGTTACAGGTTTAGAGTAATCGAGCAATTTGTCATTTTGTGTAAACATGTTTGTAAGCATTGTTTTTGTTACATCCCAGTAACGAGCATAACCGATGAAATAGGTACCGCGAATACCTTGACCTGGCATTGCAAATGGTACGTTCATACGAACGATTTTATGTTCTTCGTCATTGCGATTATCTTGAGCGACTACAGTATGAGCAGCTGGATCTTTTTCATCATCTTCTAATTCAACATCGCTAAATTTACGACGACCGATGAACTTTTCTTGCATTTCTGTAGGAAGTGCACGCCATGCATCAAGATCGTGTTCATATTTTTGAGCAAATGCATAAGATCCGTTAACAAATTCTGGGTCTTCGTCACCGATAACGCCCCACTCTACCGCTTCTTCGCCTACAGGGTTTTCTGTACCATCAACGAAATCGATAATAGCGCGACCTTGTTCGTAATGGAAACCATGCGTTTCATCAACTACGGATGTTACAGGACGTAAAAATCCCATGATTTGATCTACTACTGTATAGGTAAGGGATTCATCATTGGAACGCACATGAAGGAATAAATCCGCATCTACTGCTGGCACATCTTGCTTATCCCCTTTAATACCTGTAAAATCTTCTAATTCCTTAGGTACTGGTGCATTAGGAAATAGATAATCCCATGCTTTACGGCTAAAGCCAAATGCGATACCAAGGCCTTCACCATTGCCGCGAATATTAGCAGAGCGCTTAATCGCTTGGATACGATCCGCCATATCTTGAACAACTTCTAATTCTGCATCGCGATCCTTGCGATTTAATAGTAATGTTGTAAAATTGACATTTTGTCCAGCATCTTTATATACATCTTGTGTTCTTGCTGTATCTACTGCCATTTGGGACCTCCTGATAAGAAAAACTACTATATATCAATCATAAGCGATTAATAACTTATTGTCTATGTGATATTTATCGGAATAAATTTATAAAGGCTTTATTTCTTTACCATATAAGCGTTCCATACCTTGACGGGTTACAAGCCAATTCTTCCCGGACTTTCTAGCTTCATCTTCAGTGAACTGCTTATTTGCATATCGCTTTAAACAGCATTGTTTTATTGAATCGGCTGGTACATTCCATCTCTCTCCCGCCTCTTGTGTGGTCATTACATCTTCTAGTTTCATTATAATACTCCTAATATAACTAATAGATTATAAACAGATAATACAAAGGCAATAATACTAATTATTAAAGTTAATCTTGAAATCATATGCTCGCCATTGTTATAATAGTTAGGAAGATTGGGGCTCTTGTGAGCCTCTGTGGTTACTGATTTAATAGCTGTATTATCGCGATTGCAAGTTGGATAAACGCGGTTATTATCGTAGCCACTTTTTTATTATCTTCCTTAACTTCTTCAATGGCATACCTCCTTCCTTATGTCTATATTATAACACGTTTCCGTGTTATACGTGAGAAAGTTTTCCATGTTTTTATAATAAAAAACAGCCTACTAACTTAGATGAACTGCACCCCAAAAATTGGACACAATTTTTGGGGTGCAGTTCAATATTAATCAGCCATTCTAAATATTGCATATTTCACCTTGTTGATTTACAATGATGTCGAGAAGGTGGCGGGGCTTTCGCCCACCGGCTTTTTAGTCTTTGCTAACAAGTTTTAAAATTGCTAGTGCTAGTACCAGTAGCGTCAACGAATTTGCTAAACTTGTTAGCTATTTTATTATCTCCATACTTACACTACTTTACAATACTGTTACCCGTTCTAACATGTATAACAGGAAGATTTTTTTGATAGAAAAAACTATCGACTTAGGTAAATAGTATATATCCAGAGAAATGGATGTGTATCATAATCGGAGGTGAAACTTATATGTTTTTCTTTTTTCCTGATGGAATTCCTAGCAACTCAAATAATAATTACCATTCCCCTTTTGAATCTATAAAACAAATAGACAATGATGGTAATGAATATTGGTTTGCACGAGACTTGCAAGAAGTACTCGAATACTCAGAATGGAGAAATTTTAGTAAAATCATCGAAAAAGCTAAAAATGCCTGTGAAACCAGTGGCCATAGGGTTCAGTCCGAATTTGTTGACACCAACAAATTAGTAGATGTTGGGGCTAACTTGCAACGTAGTATACAAGATATAGTACTCTCTAGATACGCTTGTTACTTAATTGCTATGAATGGCGATCCTCGCAAAGAAGTAATCGCATTAGCTCAAACTTATTTTGCGGTAAAAACTCACGAACAAGAGCAATTAGAATTACAAAAAGAAGATAGCTTACGTCTGCAAATCCGACAAGATATTAAAGAGCATAATATTTCTTTAGCTGAAGCCGCTAACCAAGCAGGAATAAAAGAACCAAGAGATTATGCTATTTTTCAAAACGAAGGATACAAAGGTTTATATGGTGGTTTGGGAGTAAAACAAATTCATGCCAGAAAAGGTCTTAAAAAATCACAGAAAATCTTAGACCATATGGGCAGTACTGAACTTGCTGCTAACCTCTTCCGTGCTACACAGACTGATGAAAAATTACGCCGTGAAGGAATAAAAGGAAAACCACAAGCTAATAAGGTTCACCATGACGTTGGGGCAAAAGTGCGGCAAACCATCAAAGAATTAGGCGGTACTATGCCAGAAGATTTAGATACACCGACTAAAAGTATCCAACAAATAAAAAAAGAAAG
>JAIITD010000157.1 GCA_022737715.1 Veillonella sp. | reverse complement strand
TAAAAACTTTTTCAAAAATTTCCTGATTTCCCATTGGAACAGGTCGCTCACAAGAGCATATGTAATTATTTTACAATACTCATTACAAATTACCTATAAAAAGCATCACACCATACAATGTATAATTTAGGCTAAATGGCCATATACTATATTAGGAGGCACATATGGTAAAACAAATTCTATCCGATGAGATTATCAAACAATACTTGCCAGTCTTAACATCTTGTCCCCTATTTAATACACTAGGAACACCGGAACTGACTAGTTACCTACATAATGCAAAGGTCATCATTCATACTTATAAAAAGAATGATTTCATCGCCATATCTGGGGATCCTATGGAGGGGATTGGTGTTATTTTAGAAGGCAGTGCCCTTCTCACGCGCGAAAATGTGCTGGGTCAACGGGTCATCATGGCTAATCTAGAAGCCTCCTCTATGTTTGGAGAAGCCTTATTGTTTAGTAAACGCCCTCTTTGGCCAGCCACTATAAAAGCATTGAAGCCATCTAAGATTATGTTTATTCCACTTGAAACATTTATCGAAACCTTACCGGATTGCCATCAATGCCAAACCAAAATTCTTTCCAATCTATTAGAAGATTTATCGGAAAAAGCATTACTTCTTACCAAAAAGGTTCACTATTTAACATTAAAGGGTATGCGTGAAAAAATTTATGCTTACCTTACAGATATTTATACGATGCAACATAGCGAAAAACTGGTATTGCCTCATAACCGTGAACAAATGGCCGAGGCCCTCAACGTTTCTCGTACTGCATTAAGCCGTGAGCTAGGTAGATTGCGTGATGAGGGCATCATTGAAATCAACGGCCGTCATGTTACATTATTAGATCCTCAACAAATTGTGGAATTCGGATTCAACAATTAAATACAGCGTGTATGCAACACAAAAACCGCCTAGGTATTACTGCTATGTTCCCCGTACTGGTTGTCCAGTAAAGGAGTACATAGTATACCATAGGCGGTTTATTTTATTCATATGTTATTAGAACCAATGAGATAAATCAAATTCTTCCCCAATGGTTGCTTTCACATGAGCTCGACCTAAATAAAGGCCAAGTAATGTAAGCGAAATAGAACACATAGGGCTTTCATCATAGACGCGAGCCAAATCAGAAAGAACCGGACTAATATCATCCATGATTTGACGAGCCTCTTCACCTCTAAATGCTGTAGGTTTACTCTTCATCAAAGCCATGAGGTCACGTTGCACCATCGGATCGGAAATGCGAGCCTCTCTAAAGAAGCGTTGTGCCAAGGATTCATCGACAACGGCCAATTTATAAAGATTAGAATTTAAGCTGCGTACCACAAATCGTGGATCTACACCGCGACCATCAGTAGCACGGAATAACTCTTCCTTTGTAAAACCACGATAGTTAAATACAAACGGATAGGAATTACTCAATAATTGTGTCAATGTTACGGACTCACGTTCTTGCTGAGTACAACGTAAATAATCTAGCTGACGATAAAACGATGAGTCATGAGGCAAATCCGAAATAAATGGTTCGATGTATTTTTCCACATAATGTTGGAAATGAATGCGTCCATAGTTATTAGAATTACGGGAGTATTGTAATAATAATGTTAGCGCCATCACTTGAAAATGTCCTAATGTAAGATGTGGTAAAACGCGCAACGCATCAAAAGCTACCAAGTATGGTGTACTAGACTTAGGCGATTGAACCACATCGGAAAAGGCTTCTAGCGCAGCCGTTTTCATCCACGTCGTTGGCGTACCTGCATACGCTTTTTGCATAGCCAATAATGCTTCTTGAATTACGATATTTTGCAATAGTAATTTAACTTCACTTAGTTTCGTAATACCCAAAATAGCTAATGCATCTCGTGTGATATCTGCTACGAACTGCATAGCATCTCCATGCACGACACCGAAGGCATGTGCAAAAGGCTCAATAGCAAGGGCCACGCGTTTATCCTCTTGAGCAGCCTGTGCCCACGGACCGATTGGCTCTGGCTCATCCTCTTCTATGTTGGATAAATGTTCATTAATTTCATCGGCATTAAACATGCGCGTTTCTTCTAGTGCAGATGGACCTTGTGGATTTACTACCTCACTATTTTCACTACCAAACATCTGCGTTGCATCAGCATCAAAGCACCGTGTTTCGTCCATCACATCAGGAGACTCGCCTAATGCAATAGTATCCTCTGTAGAAGATTCAACTACGGGAATTTCCATCGTTTTTTCTGTATCAGACCCTTCATCAATAGGTTCCACAACAGCAGGTTCTGTAACAATAGGTTCGGCAATAATAGGTTCAGCGTCAACAGAATTCTCAAAATTATGTTGTTCTACAGAATTATCTAATTTAATAGCATCCTTACTAACAGGTATACTTTCATCAACATGAGCCTCGTATACGTCAACACCATCATGCGTTTCCCGAGGTGTTATGTGTACCTTTTCTTGTTCATACAAACGCCCTGGACGTGTTTTTTTCGAAGGCTTTGATTTTACAGAATGCGCTTCACTACTACTTTCACTTTTATTAAATACCGCATAGCATACTCCAAAGAAACCAAGTACGACAACGGCCAATACGACATATGGGATAAACGTTGACATTACATTCTCCTCTTATAATAATGCGTCATTATATACCGCACGGCTACCGCCGATACTCTTAGGGCGAACACGACAAGCTGTCACATGCGCTTCCCCAATTTCCTTAAGACTTAATCGTACAGGAACAGTTACATGTTTCATATGCATACCGATGAAAGTATCCCCTATATCAATCCCTGCATCTGCTTGTATAAATTCAACAATTACAGGATCCTTAAAGCGGTTATACGCCGTCATAGCCATAGCGCCGCCGGCATGCAATTGAGGAACTACATTACATTCCTCTTCCCAAGTCATAGCCTCACGTTCCATTACAAGGGCTCTATTTATATGTTCACAACATTGTACAGCCAGATATAAACCTCGTTCGCTAACGGCTTTATAAATCTCGTCAAATACAACAGCTGCTACATCCTCATGAGAATCAGTGCCAATCTTTTTACCACAAATCTCGCTGGTAGAACATCCCACTACAAATAGCTGTCCTTCGTGTACCTTCGCTGCTGTTAAGAGTTCTTCCATAGCAGTATGTACTTCTTGTCTAATTGTTTCAATAGAATGCATGATATCGCCCCTTTTTAATATTCAAATCTATAAATATATTATCATAAATTATATGTCTTTTATAGACCAAACTATAGGGTAACTGTGTGAAATTCTTATGATAAATTAATCTATTGTATATATTACTAATTTGAATACAAAAAAAGAGGCTTGCTAGTGCAAGCCTCTTTCAATCACTCAATGGTGATATTAGATTTTTCTGTAAGGTTTTTGGCCTTGTTCGTAGAAGTT
>JAIITD010000156.1 GCA_022737715.1 Veillonella sp. | reverse complement strand
ACCAGTTGTGCTTAATTTCTTAGCTGTTGTTGTACCAGAATCACTACCTAAGGATACTTTGTTATCCCCTAATGTGCTGATGGAATCTGTAGCTGCCTTAACAGCATCATCCATTTGTTTCTTGTTAACAGCAGCATCATCAGTAGTTGCTTTACCAACATTCTTGATTTGGGTATTACCAGCATCGATACCGGCACCATTTAACTTAACTGTGTTAGTACCATCTGTAGCAGTTACACCAGCAGGTGCTACTGTTGTTGTATTCGTACCATCAGTGGTTGTCATGCCACCTTTAGTAATGGTAGTTGTGTTACCAGCACCATCCGTAATAGTAGAGGAAGTACTAGTTACAGTTTGTGTATTGCCAGCACCATCTGTGTAGGTAGCAGATGTTAAACCACTCAATACTTTTGCAAGACGGATGTTCAATGTACCTGCACCATCGGATACAACGCCGATATTACCAGTTGTCAAATCAGTAGTAGCTGTTACGCCACCTTTAACGGATAAGACTTCACCGTGTTTACGTACAGAGGTTGTACCTGTATCGCCATCGAATTTGTGTTCTGCATCAGCAATAGCTTGTGCTGTATCAGTTTTGGATTTAGTGATGGCATCGTTAATAGCGGATGCTACATTTTGTGTAGTGGCTACACCATCAGCACCAGAGGCACCGCCTGCACCTGTTGTGCCATTTGCACCAACTTGGCCAGCCGCAGTTACCACAAGGTTACCTGTCTTCACATCAACATTGTATGTTTTTACACCACCAGTAGTGGAATCAGTTACATTAGCAAGACCTGTGCCTGTCACCTTAACCGCATCTTGTGCTGCAGTTTGTGCTACCGATTTAACAGCATTTTCAGAGACAGCGACTTCGTATGTTTCACCCTTAGCTGTACCAGTTTGACCTGTAACAGTAACAAGATTATTGTCACCAGTCAATGTCTTAGCTACTACCTTTTCAGTAGATAAGGATCCACCAGCAGCTGCGGTGATAGCAGCATCCATTTGGCCCTTATTAACAGCAGCATCAGCGGATGTAGCATTAGCAACGCCTTTAATTTCCTTATTACCAGCATTGATACCAGCTGTTGTCATGGAAATTGGAGATGCACCAGTTGCACTAGGTGTAATAGTTACGCCATTACCATTAATAACAGTGGAATCACCACCAGCATTAGTGAAGGATGCAGATGTTAAACCGCTCAATACTTTCGCAAGACGGATGTTCAATGTACCAGCGCCATCGGATACGACACCGATATTACCAGTTGTCAAATCAGTAGTAGCCGTTACGCCACCTTTAATGGATAATACTTCACCGTGTTTACGTACAGAGGTTGTACCTGTATCGCCATCGAATTTGTGTTCTGCATCAGCAATAGCTTGTGCTGTATCGGTTTTGGATTTAGTGATGGCATCGTTAATAGCAGATGCTACATTTTGTGTAGTCGCTACGCCATCAGCACCAGCAGCACCGCCTGCACCTGTTGTACCAGTTGCACCAGCTTGACCAGCCGCACTGACTACAAGGTTACCAGTCTTCACATCTACATTGTATGTTTTTACACCACCAGTAGTGGAATCAGATACCGTAGCTAAACCTGTGCCAGTGACCTTAACAGCATCTTGTGCAGATGTAGCTGCCAAGTTTTTGATCACTGTTTCACCAGCAGGAGAAATGTTGGACAAGTCTTTATCAGCAGATTTTTCGGCAGCCGTTACGGCAGCTGTCAATTTAGCTGTTGGAGCAATGGTTACATCATCACCTGTAGCAGATGTTGTAATCAACGCATTCGCACCAGTATCACCTTTGATGTTGAACTTGATACCACCAGTTGTGCTTAATTTCTTAGCTGTTGTTGTACCGGAATCACTACCTAAGGATACTTTGTTATCCCCTAGTGTGCTGATGGAATCAGTAGCTGCCTTAACAGCATCATCCATTTGTTTCTTGTTAACAGCAGCATCATCAGTGGTTGCTTTGCCAACGTTCTTAATTTGTGTATTGCCAGCATCGATACCAGAACCATTCAACTTAACTGTGTTAGTACCATCTGTAGCAGTTACACCAGCAGGAGCAACAGTCGTTGTATTCGTACCATCAGTGGTTGTCATGCCACCTTTAGTGATAGTCGTTGTATTACCAGCACCATCTGTAATTGTAGAGGAACCACCAGTTACAGTTTGTGTATTACCAGCAGCATCGGTATACGTAGCAGATGTTAAACCGGTTAAGGCTTTCGCCAACTTAATGTTCAATGTACCAGTTGTTGTATCACCTACTACAGCGATATTACCAGATGTAAGATCAGTTGCCGTAGTGGACGCACCGCCCTTGATGTTAAGTTGTTCGCCATGTTTACGGCTAATTACTGTTGCATCATCACCAGCAAAATCATGTTTTGCATCGGTCAAGGCTTGTTTTGTCTTATCGATAGCACTATTTACTACAGATGCTACATCTTGCGTAGTGGCTACGCCGTTTTTACCTTGTGTAGTACCTTGTGTAGCACCATTCGCACCAATTTTACCAGTAGTATCGTCGATAACAAGTTTGCCTTCATCTACATTCACTGTATATGTTTTAACGCCAGCAGCTGTAGCATCACTAACAGTTGCAAGGCCTGTACCAGCCACTTTTACAGCATCTTGTGCTGCTGTTTGTGCTACGGCTTTAACAGCATTTTCAGAAACAGTTACTGTATATGTTTCATTTTTAGCAGTACCAGTAAGACCGGATACACTAGCCAAGTTGTTATCGCCAGCGGCTAATTTACCATTAGCAACAGAACCAGCTTCTACCTTTTCAATGGATAACGCACCACCAGCAGCAGATAATACAGCGGCATCTAATTGGCCTTTGTTAACTGCAGCATCGGCGGATGTAGCATTAGCAACGCCTTTAATTTCCTTACCACCTGCATTAATACCAGTATTCTTATCAAGAACAATACCCCCAACAGTGACTTTATCGAAGGATACATTTTTAGCTGTACCAATGGTAATGGATCGACCTGTATTTGTAATAGCAATGTTATCTCCATTGATGAAGTTAACAGTGTCGCCACCAGCTACAGCAGTTGTACCAGCGCCATTGGTTTCTACATTCCAAGAAGCAGCTGTTTTAGCAAGGTTCTTGATGTAGGTATCGCCAGCAGCAGACAAGTTGGACAAGTCTTTATCAGCAGATTTTTCTGCAGCCGTTACAGCAGCTGTCAACTTAGCAGTTGGAGCAATGGTTACATCATCACCTGTGGCAGATGTTGTAATAAGTGCATTTGCACCAGTATCACCTTTGATGTTGAATTTAATACCACCAGTTGTGCTTAATTTCTTAGCTGTTGTTGTACCAGAATCACTACCTAAGGATACTTTGTTATCCCCTAATGTGCTGATGGAATCTGTAGCTGCCTT
>JAIITD010000155.1 GCA_022737715.1 Veillonella sp. | reverse complement strand
GATCCATCCAAGAGTGTCACTTGCACGCCAATCATAGGATATCCCGCAATTAAGCCTTTTTCTAGGGTTTCTCTGGCGCCCTTTTCCACTGCTGGTATATATTGTCTTGGTACAGCACCACCAAAAATCTTGTCTACAAAGGCAAATTCTTGACCATCATATAATGGATCAACTTGAATTTTAACATGTCCATACTGACCATG
This sequence comes from Veillonella sp., assembly GCA_022737715.1. Classification (GTDB taxonomy): domain Bacteria; phylum Bacillota; class Negativicutes; order Veillonellales; family Veillonellaceae; genus Veillonella. The sequence goes on along the minus strand of JAIITD010000155.1, from coordinate 3,238 downwards.
ACCGCCACTTTGTTTTTTATATTTCGATTCTGTTTCTGCAGATCCTTTAATTGTTTCACGGTATGGAATATATGGTTTTACAAGTTTCGCTTGTACGCCGTATTTACGGTCCATCTTGTTAAGGATATGTTCTAAGTGCACTTCGCCCATGCAGTCAATTTGCAATTGGCGAGCTTCCGGATTTTTCACAACTACACAAGTTGGATCTTCTTCGGCTACTTTTAACACAGCACTAGCTAATTTTTCCTCTTCACCTTTCTTCACAGCTTCCATAGCTACTGTATATAGAGGTTGAGGGAAACGAATCGCATCGTACTTCACCTTAAAATCAGGAGCTGTTAAGGTATCACCTGTTTTTGCATTGGCCAATTTCGGTATCACTACGATATCGCCAGCTTTTGCAGCAGTCACTGGAATTTGTTGCTTCCCGATAAGGGTAACCATCTTATTCCATTTTTCCTCAGTTCCTTGATTAACATTGAACAGCTTATCACCTTCTTTGAGTTCACCAGAGAAGATGCGTACAAAGCTTTGTTTGCCTGCGAATGGGTCAAGCAATGTTTTAAACACGAATGCGGTTAGGGGTTTATCCACATGCACTACAACTGGTTCACCAGTGTCTGCTGATTCAGCAGTCATTACTTTTTTAGCTGCATCTGGCATATACCGAATCATTCTGTCTAATACTTGATCTAAGCCAATCCGGGATGTGGCACTGCCACACATGATTGGGCACACACGGCCTGTAATCATCCCTTCGCGTAGACCTTGACGAATTTCTTCTAATGAAAGTTCTTCGCCTTCTAAATATTTTTCCAACAATTCATCGCTACCTTCAGCCGCGGCCTCTACGGTCATTTCCCGTATTTCTTGGGCCTTTTCGATAAGATGAGCCGGTACAGCAATCTCTGTTGGTTGGCCGTCTTTGTAAGTAAACGCAGTCATTTTGGCTACGTCTATTACGCCTTCAAAATTGGCACCTTCGCCAATCGGAATTTGGAGCGGCATAATTGCCTTACCAAATAGTTCACGCATACGTTCAATAGTACCGAAGAAGTCAGCACCATCAACGTCCATTTTATTGATAAATGCCATACGTGGCATTTGTAATTCAACAGCATAATCCCAGGCGCGCACCGTATCTGTTTCAACGCCAGTTGTAGCAGATAATACCATTAACATGCCATCACAAGCACGCAATGCGGCACGAACTTCACCATGGAATTCATTGTAGCCCGGTGTATCAATAAAGTTAACCTTATGGTCATGCCATTCACAAGGGGCCATACCCAATTGAATCGTTACATTCCGTTTAATCTCTTCTGGCTCAAAGTCCATAATATGTTTGTTATCTTGACCACGGCCAACAAAATCAACAGCACCAGAGGTTAATAACAAGGATTCTACTAAAGCAGTTTTCCCTGCCCCATCATGGGACACCACAGCTACATTACGAATCTGATCACTACTATATTCTTTCATCGGAATCGCCTCCTTATGTGAAACTTTGAGTTCTTGATATATGATTTCGACGTAATAATATAAAAACCCTCTTTTTCCGAAAAAATATTTATCGAAAAAAGAGGATTTTTTATAATAATGAAATTATCGACCCACTAATGATGCACAGCCACCAAGAAGAGCCATGAAAATAAGCGTGATAACGATGAAGATAACAGATGTTACGATGCCGGCTATGAATACTTTCATCTTAGTCAGCATAGTTTGTCTTGCCATTAATTCAAGGCCTACCCAAATAGATAAAACAAAAATTACTAGAGAGCCTAAACTAGAAATAAGGTTGGCTAATGTAGAACTGCCGAACAAACCACCGAAGATAGCCATTAAAATGAAAACAATTGTATACACACAAGTACACAATAATACTTCATAACCTTGTAGATACCATTGCACTTTCATAACAGACTGTACATCGTCAGTACCGCCCATTTTTACAGCTACCCAGTTAAATACATAGGAGCCGACAGCCACCATAACAAAGGACCAAATGATACTAGCAATATAGGCTAAAATGAAGAAGAAGCCTACGCCAGCCCCAAGGAGCATGCCCATAGCAGAAAATTCGCTTCTAGGAAGCAAAGGGAGCAACAAGGCCCCAAATAAGCCCATCAAAATGTAAGGAATAGCCCATAAGAGCGCCGTTCCTAAGAAGCCCTTTTTCAATGTACCATACTGTACGACTTGATCGATACCACCCTTAAATGGTTGGGTCAGTAGATTCCAAAAATCAGAATACCATTTTGTTTCCATAAAATCACCTCATATAATAAAACAAAATAAACTATGTTTTTATTATATATGGATTTTATTTATCTTTCTACATAAATATAACAATTATAAACAATTTAATCGATAATCTATGTCAGTGTGATTAAAACGACCCTGTCCGCTTACCATAGTGCTTAGAATCCCCATTTTGTTTCCAACCTACGGTATCACCGATGGACATAACGCGACGGGTCAAGCAGTCTTTACATTTATCGGCATTATCATCCACGCATGGTTTATTATCATATAGCAAATATTTGGCACGATGTTCAGGGATGGTAATGATAGGCATCAAAATATTAGCCCCTGCAGCAAGACCTTTTTCGCGGCCCAATGGGTCCAATGCTTGTAACGCCGTAGTAGCTGCTATATTTACGTCTTTCAAGAATAGACGCGTTAAGGCAATCATCTTGAGCCCCAATTGGATGCGACGCAATTTACCTGCTTCGTCATCGATGCCCATTGCTAACGCCTCTTGGCCTAGCGGCGTATCATGATGCACCACATACGGTCCCATACCGATCATATCGATATCCATGTCACGGTAGAACAGGATATCATTTACAAGGTCTTCCTCTGTTTGACCAGGCAGACCAATCATAACGCCTGTACCCACTTGGAATCCTACGCGGCGCAAACGGCGTAAACATTCAACACGCGTTTCAAAGGAATGTAGTTCATCGCGAGGATGAATTTTGTGATATAAATCTTTATTCGTCGTTTCAATGCGCAATAGATAACGGCTAGCACCCGCTTCACGCATACGACGGTATGCTTCTTCACTTTGCTCCCCTACGCACATCGTAATGCCTAGAGAACCATCGCCGATAGCTTTAATGTCGCGGATAAGATCGACTACATAATCAACGAATACATCATCACATCGTTCCCCAGATTGAAGCGTAATAGAACCATATTCATGGTCATAGGCCCACTGCGCCATCTTGAT
>JAIITD010000154.1 GCA_022737715.1 Veillonella sp. | reverse complement strand
GTCATTTCTTTGAAATTGTAATCGGACTTTTGCGTATGAAAATTGTTCATAGGTCCTCCATACAATCACATATTGTAGAAATACCAATATATGTTATTATACTTGAATTATATATGTTCTGCAATATTTATGAAATAGAATATACTTCATACTACTACAGTAGGTCTATCTGTTCTGCTTACTTTGTACCTCTCCGTATGGCTTCTAATTTTTCAGCCACATCGGGATCTAAGTGGTCATATACCTCATTTCTCCTGAGTACCATTTGGTCACGATGATGTTTATGTGTATATTGCAAGCGTTCCTCTTGCTTGGCAAGACGCATATCATTTTGTAATTCTCTTGCTGGAATCCGAAGTCCACCAGAACCTAATATTTGATTTTGTTCAGCTCCGTCTGAGGTAACAACATAGACATTGGTATACTTGCCTTGCCGTAAGAATACCTCTCGTTCAATAAAAGAATCTGCCGTTTCACCATCATCTGTATATACTTCAACAAATCCTTTAGTGATTTCTTCTATGCTCGCTATAGTCTTAGTATATTTACCATCAAAAACGAGTATGACCTCATAACCTTTAAATTTACCATAGTTTAAAAGTTGATTACGCAATTCCATTCGAGCGTGTTCCAAGGATTCATTAGCCAGTTTTTTTAAACTTTGCCATGCGAAGATGACATTATATCCATCGACGATTAAAATATCCTTTAGCATGCAGCACCTCTATTTTACCTTCATGGTCCGTTGTCGAACTGCTTCATACATAAGAATGGCAGCTGCTACAGATGCATTTAAAGAATTCAAATTGCCATACATCGGAATGGTGACTAAAAAGTCACAGGCTTCTTTTACAACACGACTAATGCCCTTACCTTCATTGCCGATGACAAGGACAGTAGGTATGGTTAAATCGGCTTCATACAAGGTGCGATCACCTTCCATATGGGCGCCAAGAACCCAGAATCCTTGTTTTTGCAACTGTTTAATCGTTTGCGTAACATTACCGACTTGAACGAGTGGAATCTGCTCTACTGCACCGGCAGATGTTTTAGCAACCGTTGCATTAATCGGTGCATTATGGCGTTTTGGAATCAAAACTGCTGTGGCCCCCACACATTCAGCAGTACGGATAATAGCCCCCATATTATGAGGATCCTCTACACCATCCGTTAAGATAAGCAATGGATTTTCATGATTAGACTCTTGCAGTACTTCTCCAAGGTCTTTAAATTCTACAGCATTAACAAAAGCAATGACACCTTGATGAGGTACATCCGTCTCATATCGATTCATCTGCTTAACAGGGGTTGGACGAACCTCTACTCCCTTGGATTTTGCTAGTCCTACGATGTCAGATAAACCCGTTTTAACTTTGTCATCACTCACCAAAATGCGTTGTATAGAACGGCCTGCTTTTAATGCTTCCTTTACGGCATTTCTGCCTACAATATAATTATCCATGTGAAAGTCCTCTTAATGTAATAGAATAGGCCTCTTTCATCAATTCATTAAGTCGGTCCTGCTGACCTGTTTCATATAGAAAACCAAGGACTGCTTCAAAGGCGGTACTATTTCGATATTCTCGTACAGAACTACTCTTAGGTACATTGACATTACTATTTCGAGCTCGTCTAGCAATTGTTTGTTCATCCTCTGTAAGCATTGATTCTAATTGATCCAATACTTTTGACTGAGATTTTGCACAAATAAATTCGGTTACCAATGTATGTAGAACCTGAACCTTTGAAATACTCATTTCTACAACGCGTTGTCTAATGTACATAGAATACACAGCATCACCAATATAGGCCAACATAACAGCATCTGAAGCTAATACTTCAGATGCTGGTTTAGATACAAAAGAATGGTCTTCCGTATCTAAGAGTATTAATTTTTTTATAGCTTCTTGTTTCAGAAATTGAAATTGCTTAAATTTCACGCTTTTTCCACCGTGCTCCTGTAGGAGAATCTTCAATCGTAATACCAATTTCAGCTAATCGATCGCGAATACAGTCGGCAAGAGCCCATTGTTTTTGCTCACGGCACGCTTGGCGAACAGATAAAATAACGTCCATCAATTGTTCGTATTCTACAGCGTCAGCACCAGTATTACCTTCCCAAGCTTTTTCTAATACGCCAATGACCTCTGTCATAAACTTGAAGATACGTTTTACCTCAGCGATTGCTTCTTGGCAAACAACACCTTCACGACCTGTTACAGCTTGGTAATAAATGTTGATTTCCTTAGCAAGGCCAAACATGCTAGATGTAGCTAAAGCAGTATTGAAATCATCGCTCATAGCAACTTCGAATTCTTCTTCATATTCTTTAGCTTTTTCTAATAAACGTTGAGCATCGTCACAAGGGCCAGCTTCACATTTTTCAAGATATAAAAGATTTTCAATAGCAGTTCCTAATCGTTCCAAAGATTTGTTAGCTTCTTCTAAACGTTCATCGGAGAAATCCAATGGACTACGATAATGTGTGCTTAATAAGAAGTACCGTAAAGCATCTGGACTATATTGTTCCAAAATATCTTTCACTAAAAAGAAATTATTCAAGGATTTGGACATTTTTTCGGAATTAATCGTAATAAATCCATTATGCAACCAGTATTTTACAGAAGGATGATGGCCAGAGCAGCCTTCAGATTGAGCAATTTCATTTTCATGATGAGGGAAAATCAAATCACTACCACCGCCATGGAAATCGAATTCTTCTCCTAAATATTTTTGGCTCATAGCGGAACATTCGATGTGCCAACCTGGACGACCGTTGCCCCAAGGACTTTCCCAGAATGGTTCACCTGGTTTTGCAGCTTTCCAAAGTGCAAAGTCCATAGGGTTCTTTTTACGACCATCTACTTCAATACGAGCGCCAGCTTCCATATCATCTAATGTACGGCCAGACAATTCACCATAATGGTCAAATTTTTCTACGCTAAAATACACATCTCCATCTAGCTCATAAGCAAAGCCCTTATCAATAAGCGTAGAAATCATCTTGAGAATATCAGGGATATGAGTAGATACGCGTGGATATACATCAGCACGTTCTACACCAAGTGCATCCATAACTTCAAAATAGCTATCGATATAACGATTAGCAATTACGTCCCATGCTACGCCTTCACCATTAGATGTATTAATAATCTTATCGTCTACATCAGTGAAGTTTTGTACATACGTTACTTTATATCCTACATGTTTCATGTAGCGACGAATTACATCCCACGTTACAAAAGGACGAGCATTCCCAATATGAGGATGGTTATATGGTGTTACACCACAAACATACATCTTTGCTTCACCTGGTGTTACAGGAGTAAATACCTCTTTTTGGCGCGTCATTGTATTATAAACTGTAATTTCTCTCATCGATACTGATGCCTCCATATTCGAAAAATAAAAAAGAACCCTCATCTCATACAGAGACGATGGTCCGCGGTTCCACTCTGTTAGG
>JAIITD010000003.1 GCA_022737715.1 Veillonella sp. | reverse complement strand
TCTCGCCTTGGCAATCCTACTACTGATGTATTAGATGCTCGTGTAGCTCAACTTGAAGGTGGTGCTGGTGGTATTGCTGTAGCATCTGGTTCTGCAGCGATTACATACTCCATCTTGAATGTAGCAAGCGCAGGCGATAATATCGTTGCTGCATCTACATTGTATGGTGGTACATATAACTTGTTCACTGCTACATTGCCTCGTTTTGGTATCGAAACTAAATTTGTTAATCCTGACAATTTGGAAGAGTTTGAAGCAGCTATTGATGATAATACTAAAGCTGTATATATCGAAACTATTGGCAACCCTGGCATCAACCTTATCGATGTACAAGCGGTAGCTGATATTGCACATAAACACAATATCATTCTAATTGTAGATAATACATTTGCATCTCCATACTTGTTCCGCCCATTAGAACACGGTGCTGACGTAGTAGTTCACTCTGCTACTAAATATCTTGGTGGCCATGGCACAACATTGGCTGGTGTAGTTGTGGAATCTGGTAAATTCGACTATAAAGCATCTGGCAAATATCCTAGTTTCGTTGAAGGTGACGAACATTACAATGGTTTAGTATACGGCGATTTACCAATTCCTTTCACCGTAAAAATCCGTGCTCAATTGCTTCGTGATACAGGTGCATGCATTACGCCTCTAGCATCTTGGCAAATCTTGCAAGGTATTGAAACATTGTCCTTGCGCGTAGAACGTCACGTAGAAAATACTCGTAAAGTAGTGGATTTCTTGAGCAAACATCCTAAAGTTGCTTGGGTTAACTATCCAGAACTTGCAGATAGCAAATACAAACCATTAGCTGACAAATACTTCCCTAAAGGGGTAGGTGCCGTATTTACATTCGGTGTAAAAGGTGGCAAAGAAGCAGGCATTAAATTGGTTGATGCATTGCAAATCTTCTCCAACCTTGCTAATGTGGCGGATGCTAAATCTCTTGTTATTCACCCTGCATCTACAACACATGCTCAACTTAATGAAGAACAACAAAAATCTGCTGGTGTTACACCAGATATGATTCGCCTATCTGTTGGTCTTGAAAACATTGATGACATTATCGATGATCTTTCCCAAGCATTGGATAAAGCTTAATCCTTAACTTCTCAACTCCTTAAAGCATAACTCCAAAAATCTATAGAACATAAAAAGAAAACCTTGTAATAAGAGGCTGTACCAAGATGTCGTGACATAATTTGGTACAGCCTTTTTGTTTTGCATTTCATTGTTGAAGGGGATAGGACAAAACGTGTTGTTGATGTATAAATTTTATATAAGAAACAGCCCTTGAATTCAACGATTCAAGGGCTGTTAATATGTGTATATGTGTGTTTAAAAGGGTTTGTTTTATGTGTGTATAGTTTTTATGAGTGTTTAGTTTTATGAGTGTGTTAAGAAATTGGAGAGATATATTATATAGTGGTTAGGTATGTCTATATAATATATGGATTATGCTTAGTATTTAGTAGTTTTTACTTTAGCACTGAGAACTTTACCGGAAAGAGCATCGATCTTAACGTCTGCTTTTTTGTCGCCGCCGTTAGTCATATCTAGTTTGTAGACAAGTTTGTTGCCTTCCATTTCCAATTCCCATTCCATTGTTTGGAAATCGCTGCCTACGCGTTCGATAGCTTTTGTTTCAGCGGATTCTGGTGTAATGGAGTTTTGTGGATTAAAGCTATTAGATTTCTTTAATTTGTTCCACGCACTAATGGATTTTGCTTGGTTGGAAACAACTTGACCTGTTGCTTCGTCGATTTTCATTTCCACTTTTTGTGTCTTAGTATATGCTTCTACTTCGTAAGTTGGATGATGTTTTGCATCATAGGAAATAGAAGTTACCATTGCGTCTGGATAGTAGCGATGTAATGTCGTAACAGCACCAACGTAGTCGATTTCGCTACTTTGTACTGGGGACGCTACGCTACCAACACCATTCCAGGAGCTAGGAGCTGGGTAAGTAGATGCTGCAGATGCTACGCCTGCAATCAATACAGTACTTACGCCAAGAGCACATAATACTTTAGACAAATTATTTACTTTTTTCATGTTAATTACCTCCATAAAAGGATTTTGCTCAAAAGCAATTGTGCAAGTAGATTTTACTCAATCTACTTATACATAATTTAATATCATAAAATGAATATAAAATGAAAAATAAAACTATATACTTATTTTTAGGTATATACATAATATATTCGACATACATTATGAATATCCTCTTTTTAATTTGTATATTTTGCATAATGTAAACTCAATAAATGTACATGTGGTTGACATAAGAGGGATGGAATGGTTTAATAACCTTGAATAGATATGTAGTTTGTTTAGATAGGTTTCTTTTATTCTATTAATGGAGGTATACCATGAGTTCCATTTCCAATCGACATCTCAGCACAAGAGAGTTGACAATGACAGCCTTATTTGTAACATTAATTACAGCAGGTGCATTTATCCGTGTGCCACTTCCTAATTGTCCATTTACACTGCAGATTTTATTTACTACATTAGCTGGTATTATATTAGGCAGCCGTCTCGGTGCCATTAGCGTAGGTATTTATATTATATTGGGACTTATCGGCGTACCTGTATTTACATCTGGTGGTGGACCAGGCTATGTATTGCAACCTACATTCGGCTATTTGATTGGATTCATGGTTGGCGCCTATGTAGTAGGCCACTTTAGCGAGCTTTCACCAACACATTCTGTTAAGACATTGCTTATTGGTGCGATTATCAATTTGCTCATCGTATATGGGTTTGGCATGATATATTTATATATGATAATGAATGTATATTTAGGTACACCTATTGGTTGGTGGGCTGTTATCTGGTCTTGTTTCTTGATCCCTGTTGGACCTGACGTATTTTTATGTGCTGTAGCTGCCGTGATGGGGAAACGCATTATAGGCCATTTACGATAAAATATACACAATATTAATAGAGGGCTATCACATTTGTGGTAGCCCTTTTACTATGCTATGGATATACATATCCTAAGATTTCTTGTGCATCTTTTGTTTTGTTGATTTCTATGTATGGTTGCTTACGTCCGTGAAAGTCTCGTGTAGATACGGTTCCTTCTACGGTAACCCATTGTTTATTGCTATAAGAATCTCCGTCATTCTTATGCATGGTTAATCCGATAGGGGATACGTCTGCGATACAACAAGCCATGGCCATACGTGAAAGTGTAAACTCATTAGATTTTAATGTATTGTCGTCCCGGTTAACATAGCCTGTCATGTAGATTTTGTACCCTACATAGTCCTCTGGTTTAGAACCGAGTGCAACGATGGTGCGATAATAATTATCTGAGTTTAATACGATTTCTTTTTTTGATTTTGAAATGCCAGGATCTTTAGCTTCGTTATTGATGGTAATTACTTCGCCAATATCGTCTTGAGAGAAATTAAAATCATTGCGATCTTCGGTGGCAGCCGTATTTCCTGTTACTTGTACAGAATTGGGAGATAAAATCGGTGGCACCACAAATAATACAAGAGGAATTATGATGGGTGTAATAGAGCGCCAATTATGTTTATATTGTTTATTAGGGGACCAAAGGATTGAAACAATACCTCCGAATAGCAGCGCTATACCTGCTAACAATAAAAATAATTCATAGCGAGGGGCTACATATAATTTGTATTGGCCCGTGATGAGTAGATATAAAAAACTAATGCCTAATGCCGTGTATAGCAGTCCCTTGATGACACTGAGTATATCTTTGTTTCGTAGTTCTGATAACATAAACTGTTCTCCTTATACATTAAATAAAAATTGAAATAGTAATGTCATGATATACGTAATAATACTTATAGTAATAACTAAGCGAATTATAAATGATGTTGAGATATACTGACGTAACATGTATACGTTTTTAATGTCAATCATAGGACCTAACCATAGGAAACCAAGAACCGCTGATATAGGAAATAAATTGCTTAACGAACGGCCTATAATGGCATCTGATGTAGAACATAGGGAGAAGAGGAACGCTAAGATTAGTAATAATGCATTAGCAATAGGTGTGGCTACATCTAGCGAACCAGAGAAGAAGGTAGGTTTTATCCATACTTGAAATAGGGCTAATGTGAAAGCTGCTGCAGAGAAGTAAATAAGTAATTGACTGAATTCGCGCTCTACGTGTAATAGGAAGATTTTCTTTTTATTGCCTTCTTGATTTGGTGAACCATACTGATAGTCCTTTGGCTGAGGCAAATTGTTGGTGATGGTCGGTAATTGGTGTGGTTTCCATTTAAATGTGAGAGCCACCATACATGCGATTAACATACCACCAATTATGCGGGCTAGTATTACTTGTGGCGTATCTGGAAATGCATAATAGGTTGCTAATAATGCGATGGGATTCATAATAGGACTTGCGAGCATAAACAATAGTCCTATATGTTGAGGGATGCCTCGCTTTAATAATGCATTAAACATTGGAATGGTAGCACAGTCGCAGACGGGCAATAATAGTCCACTGCCAACCGCAATACCATAGCTTTTAATAGAGTCATCTTTCAGATAACGTATTAGCCAACGATCCGGTACCAATAGCGTGATAGCAGAAGAAATAATGGTCCCTAATAATAAAAATGGTATCCCTTCAAATATGATGCCTGAAGCAATGGCCAAGACTTGATGGATGGAATAGGAGATACTATGACGGAATACTGTAACCAGTAATATATATAATGTCAATATAGCTACAATGCCGTACAATGACCATGGCCATAGCGGTTGAGAAAGTCTATTGTGAATGTCCTTTGCAGTAGGATTGATTAATATAGAACATTCGGGATTATAGGATTGTAAGAGTTTCTTTACCGCTTTAGTTTGTGTCGTATCACTCGCATATAACATAATATAATCGGCACTGTATAGTTGCGATACAATTCTATCACCAAGTGCCTGTATCATTGATGTTATACTGTTGCTCTTTGCTGTGTAGATGACGCGTTCTAGATGACAGAATTCTTTTAGGATTGAACTGAAGAAGATGCGTTCTAATTGTTGAAATGAGAACATACCATTCCATTCTACCCATATTTCTTTTGGTGTTGTTTCAGAAATATAATCCTGTATTTGTTGCACTACACGAGGTAGATTTTCCTCTATATCATCTGGCTCAATGGATAAAGGACTTTTTATAAACTCTGTATTACCTGTTTCAAAGCTGATGATTTCTGTAGAGCCTAGTTTTTTGCGTTCTCGTAGCTCTAGGTTGATTAGGGTGGTTTTACCAGATCCTAATAAGCCTGTTACGACATATACAGGAATCATGATGCACTGCACACTTTCTCATTTATGGTTGGAATGTCTATTTCGGTGCCGATAACAACAAGGTGATAGTCCTTTAACTGTGTAGCTGTTATAGCACAGGATTGCGGTGTGTATTGTAATTCCATAGGGCCTGATGCGGTAGGAATAATACCTTTAATCCGTAGTATTGTAGACGGTAAGTTATTACAAAAATCAATCCATTGTGTATTATCGAGGGATTGTAGATTATGGAATGTATGGGTCACAAATGGTTGGTGCTCATGGTGATGGCCGTCATGGTCATGATGACTGTGATTGTCATGGTGTGTGCCACCATAATCTTCGCTACCGTTACATGTATGGCAATTGCAGGTTTCGGGGCTATGTTCATGCGCCACATGAGTATCATCGTTTAGCTGGCGTATATCCTGTTGAAGTGCATCTACATCTGTATATATTGGCGTATGTGGCGCTAATTCAATGATGAGTTGTTTCGTTTTTTCAACCTGTTTTTCATCCTCTACGTGAGTAAGTAGAATAGCGTAGCAGTGTTTGATTTGGTCCTTAAAGAAGGGGCCGAAGTTTTTAATTGCCATAGGTGCCTGCATAGCATCTACGACTGTTATAATCATGTTGACATAGGCTTTGCTGGTGATATCGTCATCATCACAAGTATATAGAATTTCACTTAATTTACTAACACCAGATGGCTCTATATAGATTTGATCGATATCTTGCGTAGATAGGATATCGATTAAGGCGTTTTTAAAGTTGCCTTGGAGGCTGCAGCATATACAACCTGATGTTACTTCACGTACGGTTGCACCTGATGTAGATAATTGTTTTGCATCTAAACTGGTTTCACCAAAATCATTTTCTATAATTAATATACGTTCATTTGTGTTGCGACTGTTTAATATATGTTGTAAATACGTTGTTTTTCCAGCGCCTAAGAATCCGGATATGATTGTAATTGGTATCATAATACGCCTCCCTTGTAAATGTAAACATAGTATACTACTCTTAGATAATATAAAAAAATACCCATAAGGGTATTAACAATGGTTTACAAAGTCAAGTAAAAAGCGATTTATAAGAGAAATTGATAATATTATACTAATATGAGTATATGTGAACATGTTTATATATTTACAGTGTTGATTTTATAAAAAAGCGTATGCCTCATAGGTAATATATGAGTACATACGCTTTTGTGCATAAATATTATTTTGTAAGACTTTGAAAAATTATTGTAATTTTTCTAGTAATGCTTTAAGGAATACGTATACATGTTCTACAGATGGTAGATGTACGCGTTCCATATTTGTATGTGGGCTAATGATTGTTGGACCAAAGCTGATCATTTCAGTGTTTGGTAAGATATTCTTCAATAAGCCACATTCAAGGCCTGCATGAACTGCGTTTACGCGAGCAGGGGTATCGGACATGGTATTGTAAAGTGCTATAACTTGTTCTTCTAGTTTAGAACCTTTATCGTATTCCCATGCAGGATAGCCGCCGCTGCGAGTAGCAGAAACGCCTAATGTATCGGCAAGGAGTAATAATTTTTTAGATAAGTATTCCAAGCTGTTTTTATTGGAGCTACGTACAGATACGAGGATATCTATCGTATGTGTTCCTTCAGAAACGATAGCGAGATTATCCGATGTTTCTACAAGACCGTCGATGGTTTGGCTCATAGAGTGAACCCCATCTTCTGCAAGATAGAGATAGGAAATTAAAGCTTCTGATGTATCATCGGCATACACGGTTTCCGGTGTAGGAATTTCTTCCACTACGAATGTTAAATCAGGATCCTTGATAGCAAATTCGTGTTTGTATTCTTTTTCGTAGAATTTGATAAGGGTCTTAATCGCTTCTATATCTTCGTTGCGTACAGACATGGTTGCAACGGCTTTAGATGGAATGGCATTATGTTTAACGCCACCTACAAAAGAAGCTAAATTAAAGGAATATTGTTTTTCTAAATCATAAAGAACACGAGCGAGTACTTGGTTTGCATTAGCTCGTTGTTCGATGATTTCAATACCGGAATGACCGCCTTTTAAACCTTTAACTGTTAATGAAAGACCTGCATCATAACCAGGTAGATTATTTTCGCGCAATAGTGGAATGGATACATTAACATGGCAACCGCCAGCGCAGCTTACACAGAATTCATGTTCCACTTCTGTGTCTAAGTTGATTAGATAATCACCTGTTACTTGACCTTCTTTTACTGCTGCAGCACCATCCATACCTGTTTCTTCGTTAGTTGTGAATAATACTTGTAGGGGGCCATGTTGTTGGTTCTTATCTTCTAGGACTGCTAAAATCATAGCGCCGCCCATGCCATTATCGGCACCTAATGTAGTATCATCGGCATGCATCCATTCACCTTCAATGATGTTGGCAATAGGGTCTTTAGTAAAATCATGGTTGGAATCATGACCTTTTACGCATACCATATCGATGTGACCTTGAAGGATAACGGATGGACGATTTTCATAGCCTGGTGTAGCCGGTTTTTTGATAACTACATTCCACTCACTATCTTGTGTGGCTTCGAGTCCGAGGTTATGGGCAAAATTGACAATATAATCGCTAATGCCTTTTTCATTGCCAGACCCACGTGGAATTTGGCTCATTTCTTTAAATATTTCTAATACACGTTTTGCTTGAACGATTGTGTCCATAGGGTACCTCTCATTCTGAAATATATCCTATAAATTTTGTAAAAATAGGATGATTCATGTTTATTCATTAGTTAATAAGTAATTATTATCTATAATATAGTTATATCACATGTACTATGAATAGAAAAGACGATGTATATAGTTTATAATAGTATCATGCGTAATGAATAACGAACGCGCTGTATTATATACCTTTTATTTATGTAGGATGGTGAAAGTATGCAACATGAACGTCGCAACATTAGTATGCTCATGGATCTTTATGAGATGACCATGGCTCATGGGTACTTTACGAAACAAGACAATACAGACCGCGTTGCCTTCGACGTATTTTACCGTCGCAATCCAGACAAAGGTGGCTTTGCTATTTTTGGTGGATTGGAACAAGTTTTAGAATACATTATGAACCTTCATTTCGATGAGGATGATATAGCGTATTTTAAATCATTACATTTGTTTAGTGATGAATTTTTAGAGTATTTGCGCAATTTCAAATTTACCGGTGATGTATATGCTTTCAAAGAAGGCACTATCATATATCCGAATGAACCGATTATGACTATCGTAGCCCCTCTTATCGATGCACAAATCGTGGAAACGGCAGTACTGACTATGATTAATCATCAATCACTTATCGCTACAAAGGCGAACCGCATTGTACGTGCTGCCGATGGACGCATCGTATCCGACTTTGGTGCGCGTCGCGCTCACAATGTGGATGCTGCAGTATATGGTGCACGGGCGGCTTTCATAGGCGGTGTCAATGGGACTGCCACAGTTTTAGCAGGACAACAATTTGGCATTCCTGTAAATGGCACCATGGCACATAGTTGGGTTATGTACCACGATTCTGAATACGAAGCATTTAAAGCCTATGCTGAAGTGTATCCGGACAGTGCTGTGTTCTTGGTTGATACTTATAATGTTTTAGAATCTGGTGTACCGAATGCTATTAAGGTGGCCCGCGAGGTATTAGAGCCAAAGGGACATCGTTTGAAAGGTATTCGTCTCGATTCTGGTGATTTGGCGTATCTAGCTAAGCAAGCGCGTCGCATGCTCGATGATGCAGGCATGAATGATTGTAAAATCATGGCGTCTAACAGCCTTGATGAATATACGATTTCATCCTTATTAAATCAAGGTGGACCTATTGATATCTTTGGCGTAGGGGAACGGTTGATTACGTCGAAAACGGATCCTGTATTCGGTGCTGTGTATAAAATCGCAGGCGTTGAGAAACGCGGCGTATGGGAACCGCGCATTAAGATTTCCGAATCTGTTGAAAAGATTACTAATCCTGGTTTGAAACAGGTATATCGTGTTTATAATGAGGATGGTCGCGCCATTGCTGAACTATTGACATTACCTGGTGAAGTGCCATCTACAGACAAACCATATCGCTATATTGATCCAGAAAAGCCGTGGAGAGAATTGTATTATGAAAATTGCACATTCAAAAATATGCAGGAACTCATGATTAAAGGGGGCGAACAAATCGTACCATCCCCAACATTGGAATCGATACGCGCCTATGTACAAGACCAATTAGCTCATGAGATTTGGCCGGAAGAACAACGCTTTGAAAATCCACATCGTCACTATCTAGATATGAGCCCTGATTATTACCGTATGAAGATGGACTTATTAAATCGTATTGGTCGTAAAAAATAGGAGGGTCTATGCTTACACATCCAGAACGAACAAAAGAGGAATTAGTAGCGTGGATTCGGGACTATTTTGAACAAAATGGACCTACCTGTTCCGCTGTAGTCGGCATTTCGGGCGGTAAGGATTCAACCGTAGTAGCTGCTCTTTGTAAGGAGGCGCTTGGTGCAGAACGCGTTGTAGGCGTCCTTATGCCAAATGATGTACAATCCGATATAGATGATGCAAAAGAGGTGGTGACGCATCTTAGCATTCCCTATATGATTGTGAATATTGGTAATGCCTATCGTGCATTGACAGAGGCTATTGTACAAGGCGAAGGCTTTTCCCGTGTAACAGGCCGTACAGATTTAGCACGAGATGCAGAAATCAATACACCACCTCGTTTGCGGATGACCACATTATATGCGGTAGGTCAAAATTTACCACATGGTGCACGTGTTGCTAATACATGTAATGGATCTGAAGACTATGTGGGCTATTCTACAAAGTTTGGCGATGCAGCCGGTGATTTTAGTCCATTGGCTAATCTCGTGGTTGAAGAGGTACGTCAGATTGGACGCCTTTTAGATATTCCACGTCATTTAGTAGACAAAACGCCTAGTGATGGCCTCAGTGGTCAATCCGATGAGGATAAACTAGGATTTACTTATGCCGTTCTTGACCGATATATTCGAACCGGCGAAATTGAAGATATAAAAACGAAGGAGCGCATTGATTATCTACAACGCATTAATCGTCATAAACTTGAATTAATGCCTTCTTTTAAACCGTCTACATTATGATATTTATAGGAGGATATGATGACTAAGAAAATTGCAATCATTGGTACAGGCGGTACCATTGCGGGCCAAGGTGCTTCAGACACTGATTTGACGGGTTATACAGCAGGTGTATTGCCTTTAGAAGAAATTATATCCTCTGTACCTGGTGTTAGAGAGTATGGACCTTTTGTGTGCAATCAATTTTGTAATATTGAAAGCTCAGATATAACGCTATTTCAATGGGTCCGCCTATCGAAATTAGTACAAAAATGTGTGGATAATGATGATATTGCAGGTGTTGTTATTACACATGGTACGGATAGTATGGAGGAAACAGCGTATTTCTTACACCTTACTGTTCATACTGATAAGCCTATCGTGATAACCGGTTCTATGCGCCCAGCAGGTGCTGTCAGTGCTGATGGTCCTATTAATTTATTACAGGCTATACAAGTGGCCCGAACACCAGAGTCTTATAATAAGGGCGTATTAGTCGTTATGAATGGCTATATTGATGGTGCTCGGGATGTAACTAAAATGAATACAACCAACGTGGCAACCTTTGGTAGTCCTAATGCAGGTCATCTTGGCATTGTGCAGGATGGTACAGCTCGTTACTATATGAGCCCATTGCGTAAACATACTATGGAATCTGAATTTGGCTTGCCAGACGATGATGATTTGCCACGTGTTGAAATCTTGACATGTTATGCAGGTATTGAAGAAATTATGGGGCTTGCTATAGTAGCAACGAACCCATCTGGTTTGATTCTAGCTGGATTAGGACATGGTACGATACCACAACCTATCCGCAAGGTAACATCTAATTTACCAATACCTGTTGTACGCGCATCGCGTACAGGTAGTGGCATAGTATCTAAGGTTCCTCAAGATGCGGACGCAGGCTATTTTGTGTGTGATAGCTTGTCACCTCAAAAGGCGCGTATCTTGTTGATGTTAGCGTTACAAAAGGAACGAACTTGTAAGGATTTAGAACGCATATTCAGAGAATACTAAGCATTACAAGCAATGGTATGCGGATAAGATAGACATAAAAAGACCCTTTGCGATTATTCACAAAGGGTCTTTTGCTTGCGTCGATTATTCAGTGCCGATGGCATTTTCTAATGCTCGTTGCACACCTAGGTATACAGCTTTGGCTAATGTGTCACCAAATAGGGAGTAGGATCCGGCATCCGTCAATACATCGCCATTTGTATTGATAGTTAAGATGATGCCATCTGTTGCTGTTCCTGTAGCGGAGGTGTTCGTTTCTTTTGCTAAACTGTGATCTATTTGCGTATTGTATTTAGGAATGGTTTTGGTACTTTCTACCTTCCAATCTTGTAATGCTGCCGTTTTAGCCTCGGTAATCGTCATGATGGCTTTTACCATCGCACTATCTGTTAAGGCCTTGTTGGTGAATACGAGGATATTAATTGTGCCAGGGGTGTGGAATTCACCATCTTTTTCTTCATAACAATAACCTGTACCTGCACGATGGGCTGTGCTTTTATAACCACCAGTAACAATGGTTTCAACGATTGTATCGCTTTCTTGTACCATTGTATACGCATGAAGGGATGGTGTAGCAGAGGTTAACAGTGCAGTGCTGAAATGTACAGGCACATCGATGTGCTCAAATTCTTGAGCTAAATAGTTTGCCACAGAGCCACCAGGTAGATCTTTTTCTGTTTCAATATGGTAGGTTAATTGTTGATTGCGTACACCTAATGTATGGTGAAAGCCACCATTTAATTGACCACTGCTCAAGGAATAGTGAATGTCGTCAAAGAGTATGGTTACAGAGTTACATTCTTTAGTGACATGACCACCGGATATTAGTTCATCTGGCGCTGTATATGGATTATTAGACATATAGGACTCCCTAGTTTATCATTGTTAGATATAGAATATAAAGCTATAATAAAAGGTAATATTTTATTATCTTCATATAAGTTATTTATAATACGTAATATTTACATGTGAAATTATATCATATGTTTACCATAGATTTGAGTAAGTCATCTTAAGAATTGTGGGGGTATACATGTACGAATTCTTAGCAACCGCATCACAGTTGTTATTTAAAGATGCCAATGTCTTATTAAAATTGAGAGAATGGTTTCTGAGTCAAGCTGGCAATATTTTGCTAGCATTAATTATATTTGTAATAGGTCGGTATATTATTCGGTGGGTTAAAAATTTTGCTGTTCGTGTGATGACACGTGCTAATTATGATTCTGCAGCGATGAGTTTTGTAACCCAAATTATCAACTACCTGTTGCTCATCGGTTTGATTTTGATCTGTCTTAACCAAATTGGTGTTCCCACAACATCCTTTGTGGCTGCTTTTGGTGCCTTTGGTTTAGGTATCGGCTTGGCATTACAAAATAATATGTCAAACTTGGCATCTGGATTATTGATATTAATATTTAAGCCATTCCGTGCAGGCCATGTTATTCAAGTAGGTGATGTGGTAGGTAGTGTTACGGCGATTCAATTTATGTATACCATCATCGTTACAAAGGATCAAAAACAAATCTATATACCAAACTCATTGCTTACATCACAAAACGTTACGAATATTACCAATACAAAGGTTCGTGTCATTCCCTTTGTGTTTGATATTGGGTATAATAACGACCATCATGAGGCGATAAAGATCTTAAAGAATGTCTTTGCTAATGATAAACGCATTCTTGATGTTAAAAACTTGGAAATCGGTATTTCTGAGTTTGGAGATAACTCTGTAAAAATTTCAGCTTTTGCTCGCGTTAAGACCAATGATTATTTAACTGTAAAATACAGTATCATGTCTGATGTAAAGGATGCCTTTGATAAATATGGTATAGATATTCCATATCCACAACGTGTTGTATATGTACAAAATGTAGATACTTCTACAGGTGAGCTAAAAGGAACAAAGAAAAAAGCTACTGCAACGAATATGGATATATAGTGTAAGCGAACAATAATTGATTATTAGAACTAGAAAGAGAGATATATGACAGATTTAATAATAAATAAGCGTTCCATTTGGCAATATTTTGTATTGGCGTTAGCTTTCATAGGACTTATGTTTATTGGCGCAGTCGCTCGTGCTGATGCACCTACGCCACCGTCCACCATTGGTGAAGCAGTAGTTCTCATTGATGCAGATACAAAAGAAATTTTATTTGCTAAAAATCCTGATAAGTGGATGCATCCGGCGAGCACTACGAAAATGGTAACCTTATTAACAGCGCTTGAGCTGAAAGGAACACAATTAGATGAGTTGGCCACGATTAGTCCCTATGCGACGAGTATGGAGGAATCCAATCTTGGTGTGCAAGTAGGCGACCAAATCACCTTGGAAGGCGTTCTTGAAGGAATGATGGTAGCCTCTGGGAATGATGCGGCCGTAGTTGTGGCAGAGAACGTAAGTGGGTCTGTAGAAAATTTTGCGAAGGATATGAACCGCATAGCAGCTAAGGCAGGGGCTAAGAATAGCGTATTCCTCAATCCTCATGGATTGACCCAAATGGGGCACCATTCGACGGCGCGCGATTTAGCTTTGATTGCAGCGTATGGTATGAAGTATCAAATGTTCCGCGATAAAGTGGCGAATGATTACTATAAGGTGCCATATCAAAATCGTGCACCTGAAACGATTCGTACTACCAACCATTTCATTCGCAATAAATACCCTGGTGCTAATGGTTTAAAGACGGGCTTTACAAATGCGGCTGGTGAATGTTTGATCGCATCGGCTACGCGTAACGGTCACACTATGATTGTGGTGATGCTCAATGATGACAACCGTTGGAATGAGGCCGTTCAGTTCCTAGACTATGGTTTTAAATTACGCGGTGTCATTTAATAACATAATTATTTGGTTATACAAACTATAAAAGGTCCTACCTTCTGGTGGGACCTTCATTGTAAGGGGGATATATATGAGTTCATTTTTTGCTTTTTTAAAACGGATGCGCTTTATTAATCGTTGGAGCTTAATGCGCAATACGGAAACTGAAAATATTCAAGAGCATAGCCTTGAGGTGGCTATGGTAGCTCATAATTTGGCGGCTCTTAAAAATGAATATTTTGGTGGTAACCTAGATATTAATAAGGTAGCAGTCATTGCTATGTACCATGAGGTGAGTGAAATCTTTACAGGGGACATGCCGACGCCTATTAAATACTTTGACCCAAAACTTCGTTCCTTGTATGGCGAGGTAGAAACATTAGCGCAAGAAAAAATGCTAAGTACATTGCCGGAGCGATTGCAATCCGTTTATAAACCATATATTGTGGATGCTGAAACATTGCTAGAATGGCCGATTGTGAAAGCTGCCGATACCTTGTCCGCCTATATGAAATGCGTTAATGAGTTACATGCGGGCAATGATGAATTCAAGGAAGCTCACGATACGATTTTGGCTAAATTGAAAGCTCTTAATATGCCAGAGGTAGATATGTTTATCGAAGAATATGTACCGGCCTTGAGTGAATCCTTGGATAAACTTAATTACTACAAAATATAGCATGTGATATTAATGCTTGGTGATATATTTCTGATTGCGTATCAATATCTTTTTACCGCGCCATGAGAAGGCTCGATGTCCGTATTTTGCTTTAAATTCCTTGTTTGTCATCGACTCTAATTCGGTAATATCCACATAGGGTTCGACAGATTGAAATTCAATAATAGGTGTTGTAGGCAAGTCTTTATTATGAGGGCAAACCTCTTGGCACACATCACAACCGAATACTAAGGGTGATTTCTTGATGATAGATTGTTCGTCATCGGTGAGATCACCTTTTTTTTGTGTTAAATAGCTTTTACAGGTGGCGTAATTAAATGCATTGCTATCTAGACATTGACCTAAACAGGATGTAATGCACCGATTACAGCCCACACACGTATCGCTCATAGGCGTATTGGGTTCGAACTCTAATGTGGTGAGCACAGTACCGATGACGATATAAGAACCCCAAGTTGGATTGATAAAGCATTTATTTTTTCCATAGAACCCAAGGCCTGCTAAATAGGCCATGTAACGATCAGCCAAAGGGCTCGTATCGCAATGGATAGAGAATAATGCATCTGAGGCGTTCGTTTTCAGTTCATCTACGAGGCGTTGCAAATAGTCTGTCACCACCAGATGGTAATCAGTGGCCCAGGTGTAACGGGATAGATTTGTAGGCCCTTCATGTGCTACATGATAGGGAAATAGACAGACGATAGCACTGCGTGGCATAAACTCAGATGTGCCAATCAATCGTTCCTCTAGGTCAGCGGCTGTAAAGGGGCATGGATTGGATTCCCGTAAAATTTCGCGTGCTTCTCGAGGAAGTGGCCACGATGTGGTACCTACTATCGGTATATGTAATTGTTTGCAAACTTCTTGTAATTTTATATTGTTTGTCATAGATTTACGATGTAATAGTTGTTACAATTATATATATAAGCAAAAATAAAAGGTTTTATGGCAACATTGCTAATAGTAAATGGCTTAAGATAATGATTGTTTTTAGTATACCATTGTGAGGATAGATTATGTTAGCCTTTTTGAAAGTATTACAACCGAAGACGGTGGAAGAGGCCTATGAAATGGCCGTAAAAAATAAGACGGCACCGATGCTTGCCGGTGGGTGTTGGCTGCGCTTAGGTCGCCGTACATGGCCTGCAGTAATCGATATGGCAGGATTAGATTTACGATATGTTCGTGAAGAAGATAACGAATTTGTTATAGGTGCCATGGCGACACAAGGCGATGTAGAACGATTTGAACCATTACAACGCTTTTGTGGCGGCGCTGTAGTACGTGGCGTCAAAGAAATTCTAGGCGTCCAATTTAGAAATATGGCTACCATGGGCGGATCCGTGGCTAGCAAATTTGGCTTTTCCGATATCATTCCAGCTCTGCTAGCGGTTCATGCAGACATCGTAACCTATAAGGGTGGTCGTATGTCCATGAAGGATTATATGAATTATCGGGAACGCGATATTTTAGTTGAAATTCGCATCCCTAAACGGGAAGTGCCTGTTGCGGTTGAGGCGTTGCGCATTTCTCGTGGTGACTTTCCGTATTTAACCGGTTCTATTCGCCGTGATGATACAGCCTATGAAGTTTATATTGGGACTCGTCCAGGTTCACCACAACTGGCGGAGAAAGCGAGTGCTTTGCTTTCAGAAAAAGGATTGGATGCATTGGACGAGGCAGCACGGGTTGCATCAGAGGAATTAGTATATCAAAAGAATTCTCATGCATCGAAGGAATATCGTATAGAAATGGCTAAAGCCATGGTTCGCCGGTTAGTTAAGGAGGTGGCACAATAATGGAATTAGTATTGAAGATTAATAATAAGAACGTAACCGTTAATGTGCCAGCAGACGAAATGTTATTAACTACGTTGCGCAACTTAGGTTATTATAGCGTACGCTGTGGCTGTGATACGACAAACTGTGGTCTATGTACTGTTTGGGTAGATGATGAAATCACACTATCCTGTGCATATCCTACATTCCGTGCGCCAGGCCATTCCATCACGACCCTCGAAGGTCTTGAAGAGGATGCATCTTTATTAGCAGATTGTCTTGCTTCTGAAGGGGCTGACCAATGTGGTTTCTGTACCACCGGTATGATGATGAGTGCTATCGCATTGAAACGTAGAAATCCTAATGCCAGTGATGATGAAATCCGAGAATATTTGATTGGTAATCTCTGTCGCTGTACTGGTTATGAATCACAGCTTCGCGGCGTCCGTAAATATCTACAAGGAGGTTTATAATGAAGCACATTGGTAAGTCTTATGATAAAGTCGATGCCAAGGGCATACTTAGCGGTAAACCTTCTTATACAGGGGATTTTGTGCCAAAAGATGCCCTTATTATTAAGGTATTGCGTAGTCCTCATGCACAGGCGCGAATTAAATCTATCGACACATCAAAAGCGAAATTAATCCCTGGTGTAGAGGCTATTTTTACTTATGAAGATGTACCGAATACGCGTTTTACCTTAGCTGGTCAAACCTATCCGGAGCCATCTGCGTATGATGCGCTTATCCTAGATCCTGTAGTCCGTTATGTAGGCGATGAAGTGGCTCTCGTAGTGGCTAAAGATGAAGCTACTGCATTAAAGGCTATGCCTCTTATTAAGGTTGAATATGAGGTTCAAAAACCAGTACTTGATTTGCGTACGGCTATGGACCATGAAACAGTAGTCCATCCGGAAGATGATATTCTCAATCATATTCCGGTAGGACAAGACTATAAACGCAATATTTGTGTATCCTACCATAAGCGCGTTGGCGATATTGAAGGGGAACTCGCTAAATGCGATTACGTAGTAGAAGGTACGTATTTTGATCAAGCTACGCGTCAATCTGCAATGGAACCATTCCAAAGCTTTGGCTATATCGATCATTTAGGGCGTATTGTTATTGTCAGCTCCACGCAAATCGTGTTCCATGTGCGTCGTCATATTGCACGAGCATTAGGCATTCCTGCATCTAAAATTCGCGTTATTAAACCTCGTATTGGCGGTGGTTTTGGATCGAAGCAAACAGCTTGTACTGAATTGATGACAGCCTTTGTAACATGGAAATTACAAAAGCCATGTTATTTACTATACGATAGAACAGAAGCGCAAACTTGCTCTACTACACGTCATGCCCGTGAATGGTATATCCGCGTAGGGGCTACCAAGGATGGTATTATTCAAGTTATCGACATGGACTCCATTACCGATGCAGGCGCTCATGCAACACACTGCTTTACTACGACTACAGCGGGGGAACATAAGTCCGTGCCATTGTATAACAAGGCAAAAGCAGTACACTACGGCACAGAAGGGGTTTACATGAACCATACGCCGGGCGGCGCCTTCCGTGGTTATGGTGCTACAGAGGCTTTGTGGCCTTTAGAATGTGCAGTGAACCGTTTGGCGGATGAAATGGGAATCGACCCAGCGGAACTTCGTCAAAAGAATTTGATTGCTGCCGGTGAACGTAGTTTAGTGTATGATCCTGATGAAATCATGGATTCTGGCTTATTCCAAGAAACCGTAAATAAGGTTAAGGAAATGGCCCGTTGGGATGAACGTCCTCATAGCTGGGATATTGACGAACGCTATCGCGGCGGACTCGGTATGGCTCTTGCTTTACAGGGGTCTGGCGTTGCTAATATCGACGTAGCATCCGTAGAAATTCGTCTCGGCGATGATGGTAATTACACATTATATACAGGCTCATCCGATATGGGGATGGGAGCTAATACAATTCTTACACAAATGGCTTGTGAAGCTCTTGGTTGTCCTATGGAATCTATGACGGTTGTCGAATCTGATACGGATATCGTACCATTTGATCCAGGTTCATATGCATCGAGTACGACCTATGTAACGGGTACAGCTGCGAAGATGGCTGCTGAAGAATTGAGAGAAAAGATCATCAATAAACTAGCCCAATTTATGGAGGTTAAACCAGAAGATATTGATTTTGATGGCTTAGTAGGTATGACTAAGGACGGTACAAAGAAAATGTCCGTTCAAGAATTAGCGCCTAAGCTATTAGTCGGAACTACATCCGAGCAATTAACGGGCTTTGCAACATGGGGGAGTCATACATCTCCACCACCATTCATGGCTTCTATCGCTGAAGTTAAGGTAGATAAACAAACAGGGCAAATTATACCATTACATATGTATAACTGTGTAGACTGTGGTACCGTTGTGAATCCTAAATTAGCGCGTGTACAGGTTGAAGGTGGCGCAGTACAAGCTATTGGTATGGCTTTGTATGAAGATGTTAGATACTCTAGTAATGGTCGCTTAGAAACTAATAATTTCATGACCTATAAGATTCCTACACGTCAAGATATTGGTGAATTACATACAGCCTTTGTCGAATCATATGAGGAAAGTGGCGCATATGGTGTTAAATCCATCGGTGAAATTGTTATTAATACAGCTTGTCCCGCAATACAACATGCTGTAAAAAATGCAGTTGGTGCTGATATTCGTACATTACCTATGACACCAGAGAAGGTATTTATGGGAATGGACGAGAAATATAAAGTATAACCATTTCTACATTCCTAAAGGGGGCCTCGTGCTATGACATCACAAACGCAGTACTGGAATCGTCTTATCCAACCTGGCATTGTCGTATTGGTTGGGGCTGGCGGCAAAACAACGGTCTTATCTAAGCTAGTCGAGTATGGTCGGTTGCAAGGACAACCTATCGTAGTGACGACTACGACACATTTGTATGAATCACAAGTGGCTCAATATGAACCTATTTACACAAAGGATATCAACGATGTTGATGAATATTGTACAAAACGTATTCAACAAGGTTATTGTGGCGCCTGGTTTAACGGTATTACACGAACTAAGGTTGATGCTGTAGATTGTGAAAGCATAGATGGCCTTAGTGCGTTACATCCAAACTGGCAAATCGTTGTGGAAGCAGATGGGGCTAAAGAAAAATGGCTTAAGGCACCAAAACATACGGAACCTGTTATCCCAAGTCAGACAAAGACAACTATAGGGGTGGTGAACCTTCAAATGCTAGGTGCATCCCTTGATGAAGATCATGTTCATAATTTGGAATTAGTTCAATCCATTGTACATCGCGAAGAAGGTGCCATCGTAACACCTCATATGCTTGCTCAAATCGTACTTCATAAACAAGGTTTATTCCAATATAGTAAAGGTAAGAAAATCTTGTTCTGTACAGGGTATGACACGGTACAACATCGTATCATTGATGATTTCATAAGCCATGTGGTAGATAGTGATATTACGGCTATTGTATTGGCTGATGGGTATAAGGCTAGCTGTGAAATTCGTCGTATTATTCAATGTCGCTAGGTAACAAAATGGAATATAAAACATGTGAAAGCGCTCCCTTAGGGGGCGCCCTTTCACGAGAAATACCACGTATTGGTGTTGTTTTATTAGCATCAGGTCAGTCGCGACGGATGGGGAAGAATAAACAATTACTCCCGTGGCGAGGAAAGACGATTCTTGATGCTGTATGTCATGCATTACAAGTTGGATGGGAACAAAGTAATTCTTCATGGAATTTAGAAGCCTATCCTATGGTTGCCGTTACAGGTGGGGACCACGATATTGACCGTATTGCTAGTAATTATGGATTTTCCATTACTCATAACAGTCGTTCTGATTTAGGTCAAGGCACATCCATCGCATTAGGTGTGCAATACTTGGTGAATACATTTGGTACGCACCCTTTAGATGGTATTATTTGCTCTGTTTCTGATCAACCATTACTAGATTCTATGGTTATTGAAAAACTCATCGCTAGCTTTCAACAACATAGAGATGAAACCAATAGAACAATCGTAGTACCTAAATATGGACCTACGCAGCATCCTGGGAACCCCGTTTTATTTGGTGCCCATTGGTTTGAGGCGTTGCAACATATCGAGGGTGATCAAGGTGGACGAACGATTATTCGCGATGTGGGGCAGAATTTTGTAGAATATGTAAGTATTATTCCTGAATGGGGATTTGATATAGATACGCCAGAGGATTATAACGATTTACAACATCGTGAAAGTGAGGGTGTATGAAGCCTTTAATACTTGTGCGCGGAGGCGGAGATATCGCTTCCGGTGCTATTTATAGATTGAGACGTGCAGGGTACCCTGTAGTGGTTAATGAAATTGCTATACCTACTATGATTCGCAGAGAGGTTAGTTATGGCAATGCTGTTCATTGCGGTGAAATGATTCTTGAAAGGTTAGTCGCACGTCATGTGTATATCGATGAAATTCAGGATACTTTAGCACAAGGGGTGATTCCTGTTGTTACATCGTCCTATGAAGAGCTATTAGAACAACTACATCCAGATGTTGTTGTCGATGCTATTTTAGCTAAAAAGAACTTGGGGACTACGAGGCTGGACGCGCCCTTTGTTATTGGTGTAGGACCTGGATTTAGTGCAGGTCGCGATGTGAATGTGGTCATTGAAACGATGCGTGGCCATAATTTGGGACGCTGTATCTATGATGGTGAAGCGGAACCTAATACGGGTATTCCTGGTAATGTGGGTGGCTATACACATGAACGCGTGATTCATTCACCGAAGGCCGGTTTGTTTACGGCAAAACGCCATATTGGCGATGAGGTGCAAGCCAACGAAGTGATTGGTTATGTCGATGAAGAACCGGTGCGCGCTAAGATTACCGGTACGTTGCGGGGAATTTTAAAAACGGGACTCATCGTTTCTGACCATTTTAAATTAGCCGATGTGGATGCTCGTTGTGAGGAATCCCATTGTTATAGTATTTCTGACAAATCCCTAGCTGTTGGTGGCGGCGTTTTAGAGGCTGTTACTGCATGGGACTATGAAAGGAATAAAGATGGAAAGCATTTATGATATTATGAAAGACCGATTACAGGTTACGGAGCCAACATTTTTGGTGACCATCCTATCGGGCCCTCGACAAGGGGATAGAACAATTTACAATCAAGATGGAGACCTATTGTATGGTGATGCCATAGAGGGATTTACGCCAAAGGCCATTAAACCCAATGCTTTATGTGTCTTTGGTAGCATAGAATGCTTTGTCGAACCCGTAGAAAAGGATCCATCTGTACTTGTACTGGGTGCTGGTCATGTGAGCCGTGCTATTACAGATTTACTCTTATTTATTGGGTGTCGTGTTACAGTGGTTGATGATCGTCCTGAGTATGTGGTGCCTGAATTCTTTGATGAACGTGTAACAAGAAAATGTTTGCCTTTGAATGATTTTAGAAACAAGTTACCTCTTGATGAATATAATGGCTTTATTATCGTTACGAGAGCTCATGAATTTGATAATGCGTGCTTAGAACAATTGAGAGATCGATTGCCTACTTATATGGGCGTTATGGGTAGCCAACAACGCATTCATTATGCACTAGAAAATTTGAAAGCTAAAGGTTGGACACAAGAGGAACTCGATATGATTTATGCTCCTATTGGCCTAGATTTAGGGGCTCAAACACCGGAGGAAATTGCGTTATCTATCGTCAGTGAGTATCTTGCTGTTGTGCGAGGTAAACAAGGCCAGTTTTTACGTAGAAAGAGAGTTGTAAATCATGAATCGTGAGTTTGTAGAATATTTGAGTCAACGCACAGGTGAAACACTAGCAGTGGCAACAATTCTTCATACTGCCGGTTCTACACCACGTAAAGCGGGTACATCGATGGTTGTATTCCCTGATGGGTCCATTTTTGGTACCATCGGTGGCGGTCGTGCGGAAAATGAAATACGCCTTAGCGCCATTGATTCTATGAATAAGAAGGAACAGCATCGACGTATCGAAGTGAAATTAAATGATGATGTAGCCGTTAAAGAAGGTATGGTCTGCGGTGGATGCATGGATGTGTGGATTAAAACGCAAAATGTATAACCCTGTTTTAAATTTACAGTGCTCATAAAATGCGATAAAATATAAGGTACAGCTAAGATAATGGCTGTACCTTATTATTTTGTATAAGGAGTTGCGAATATGCATTTTGAAGCCCTCATACATACCTTTAGAATCCTTGATCTCATCGATATCTTGACGGTTGCTATCGGTATTTATTATATGTATAAACTCTTAAAGGATACACGCGCTGTAGCCTTGTTGAAAGGGTTATTATTTTTGGCTATTTTGAATGTTTTAAGCCATGTAATGAATTTGTATGTTATTAACTGGATTCTCCAACAAGGGATGACCGTTATCCTCTTTGCGTTACCTGTCGTGTTCCAACCGGAACTACGTCGTGCCCTAGAGCAACTTGGGCGTGGCCGTATTTTTAGTAAAGCACAGAATGTAAACGAAGAAGAAATGGACATGGCCATCAATGAAGTGATGGCTGCTGCTCGCGTTATGTCCCGTGAACATACAGGGGCCCTTATCGTATTTGAACGTGAAGTAGGTTTAAATGACTTTATTGATACAGGTATCATTGTAGACGCCGTGCTCAGTCGGGAGTTGATTAAAAATATTTTCGTTCCAAGTACACCACTTCATGATGGGGCTATGATTATCCGCAATGGCCGTATTCAGGCTGCAGGTTGTTTATTGCCGCTTACAGAGGATCGTACATTGAGTACAGAACTTGGCACACGTCATCGCGCGGCTATCGGCTTATCTGAACAAACAGATGCGGTTGTCGTCGTTGTCAGTGAAGAAACAGGGGTCATTTCTTATACCTATGGCGGACATATTTACCGCCACTTGCCAGAAGACCAAATTAAAGAGGCCCTTCGTACATTTATGGAAAGACCTCGTCAAAATATTACGAACATGTGGAAATGGGGTGGCAAGAAATGATGATTCATTTGAAACGCAACTGGCCTGCAAAAATACTTTCATTATTGGCAGCCATCGTCATGTGGTTTTTTATAATGCGTGACCAAAATCCTGTGATGGAGGTTTCTTATACAGTGCCTGTACAGGTGCAAAACTTAGCATCCAATTACATCATAGAGGATGCACCTCAATATGTACGCGTTACACTCAGTGGGCCACGCGATACGATTATCAATTTGAAGTCTGAAAACCTTAAGGCTTATATAGATGCGTCAGGGGTTTCGACGGGACAAAATAATGTAACCATCCACTTTAATCCACCATCGGGGATGAGCATAGTTGAAATCAAACCTGATACGGTAACGATTAATGTTGATGAATTTGCGTCAAAGAAATTACCTGTTGAAATTGTGCCAATTGGACAAATTCCGGATAATGTAGCATTAAAATCAGTTACAGTCATTCCGAAGGAAGTTACCGTATCTGGTCGTAAACAACAAGTAATGGCTGCCACACGAGTTGTCATGAAGGTTAATGTGGCAGGACAAACTAAAAACTTTAGTGCTGTTGCTGATTTAGAGGCTTGGGATAATGCGGGCAATGTGCTCGATGTAAATATTAGTCCAACACAAGGTCAAGCACAGTATGAATTAAATTTACTTAGAAAAGATAAAGCCGTACCTATTTCGGCAACAACCGTAGGTCAAGTAGCTGATGGCTATGAGGTCAAAGGCATTACGATTAAGCCTGTACAAGTAACAATTACAGGTCGTGAAGAAATGGTGGATGCTGTGTCTGAACTTAAAACAGAATCCATTGATATTAGTAATGCGACAGCACCTATTGATGGTACCTATAATATAGTAATTCCAGATGGTCTTACTAGTAAGATGACTACGGTTCATGTAACAGTAGATATACAAAGAAAAGCATAGATATGATAAGAATAATAAATCTTCGCGTAGCCGTTACCGTAAAGGCTACGATTGAAGACATTGTAGAAAAGAAATACCCTCAACTAAAGGGGCATATACAAAAAATCCATGTGGTGAGACGTGCTGTTGATGCTCGTAAGAAACCTAATATTGTATTTGTGTACACCCTTTTTGTAGAGGCTCAACATGAAGAAAAAATCATTAAGAAATTAGGCAAGCAAAAGGATGTTACTTTATTTACACCTGAGGATCCAGAGCCAATTGTAATTGGTGACAAACCTCTAGCGCATAGGCCTGTTGTGATGGGCTTTGGCCCTGCAGGTATGATGGCGGCCTTTTACTTAGCTCGTGAAGGCTATCGCCCTATCGTATTAGAGCGGGGGCAGGATGTAGATACTCGTGCAAAGGATGTGGAAACATTCTGGAAAACGGGATCCTTTAAACCGGAATCAAATGTTCAATTTGGTGAGGGCGGAGCCGGTACATTCTCGGATGGAAAATTGACCACTCGCGTCACACACCCACGATTGCATGAAATTTCAAAATACTTTGTAGAATTCGGAGCGCCGGAAGAAATCCTATACAAGCATAAACCTCACGTAGGAACAGATAAATTACGTCATATGGTAAAAGCCATGCGTGAGCGCATTATCGAGTGGGGCGGCGAAGTCCGCTTTAATGCTAAGGTAACAGATGTATTCGTTGACCAGGACCGTGTGGTCGGTATCGAGGTGAATGGTGCGGAACGTATTGATACGACTTTAGTTTTATCTGGTGTTGGACATAGTGCGCGAGATACATATGAAATGCTATTTAAACGCGGCGTCGATATGGTGGCTAAACCATTTGCTATCGGTGTTCGCATTGAACATCCTCAAGATGTCATCGATCAATCTCAGTACGGTGTGGATCCAAAGAGCTTAGGACTAGGCGCTGCTGAGTATTCCTTGGTATATCATGATAAGGAATCAGGTCGCACGGCTTATAGCTTCTGTATGTGCCCTGGTGGTCAAGTGGTAGCCTCTGCGTCCGAACCTGGTGGTGTTGTAACTAATGGAATGAGCTTATATGCTCGTGATAGCGGCGTTGCAAATAGTGCCATCGTCGTGAACGTAGGCCCTGATGATTTTGGTACCCATCCTTTAGATGGCGTAGCCTTTCAACGAGAATGGGAACGCAAGGCTTATGAACTGGGTGGTTCAAACTTTAATGCACCGGCTCAAACGGTAGGTTCTTTCTTAGGGCAGACTGATGCGCCGTCTGTTGAAAGTAGCATACATAGCTATGAACCTCGTATCGTAGATTGCGATTTGCACCAGTGCTTGCCTGATTATGTATCGTCCGTTTTAGAACGGGCCTTACCATATTGGGGACGCCGTATCAAAGGCTTTGATAATCCTGAAATTTGTATGACTGGTGTTGAAACACGAACATCTTCACCGCTTCGTATGGGCCGAGACGATAATCGCGTATCCACTACAGTGGGTGGCTTCTATCCGATGGGAGAAGGTGCTGGTTATGCAGGCGGTATCATGAGTGCTGCTCTAGATGGTGCAGAAACAGCGATTGCGTGCATGAGTATGTATGCAAGACCTAATCAATGATACTTTCATAAATAGATTTATAAATTTACGTGCTTTGGTGAAAGTCCTATCAGGATTTTATAAATAGTACAAACTCGTGTGATATAATACACACAACATAGATAGAAATACATTCGTTTGTAGACGGAGGAAAATATGGCTCGATTATTTGGTACCGATGGTGTACGTGGCGTTGTTAATGAATTTTTAACACCTGAATTGGCATATCATTTGGGACGTGCAGCGGCAACACATTTTGGTAAAGTAAAAGAACATCCTACATTTTTGATTGGTAGAGATACGCGTATCTCTGGTTCCATGTTGGAATGTGCATTGGCATCTGGTATTTGTTCTGTAGGCGGCAATGTAGTTATGGCCGGCGTTATTCCTACACCTGCTGTAGCATATCTTGTAAAACAACAAGGTTTTGATGCGGGTGCTGTTATTTCTGCTTCCCATAACCCATTCCCAGATAATGGTATTAAATTCTTTGATGGTAGTGGTTTTAAATTACCAGATGAAGTAGAAGATCAATTAGAAGTATATGTACGTCAAAGTGCAGATAATGAATTGCCTCGCCCTACCGGCGCTGGCATTGGTCGTGTAGAATATAATGCAAATCTTGCACACCACTATGCGCACTTTGTTCGCCATACAATCGATACATCTCTCGAAGGTATGACTATCGTTTATGATGGTGCCAATGGCGCTGCTTCTAGCGTAGGTCCTGAAATCTTGTCTGGCCTTGGTGCAAAGGTTATCAATATCAATGTCAATCCAGATGGTTTGAACATCAATCATCATTGTGGTTCTACCCATATTGAAGGATTGCAAGTGGCTGTTCAACAACACAATGCAGACCTTGGTATTGCCAATGATGGCGATGCTGATCGTTGTTTGTTAGTAGACGAAAAAGGTCAAGTCCTCGATGGCGACCAAATCATGCTTTTATGTGCTCTTAAATTGAAAGAAGAGGGCAAACTTAAAGGCGATACTGTAGTTGGTACTGTTATGAGTAATATTGGCTTCCATAAAGCAGCTGAAGAACTTGGTATGAAAACCGTTTCCACTGCCGTTGGTGACCGTTATGTATTAGAATACATGCGTGAACATGACCTCTCCATTGGTGGCGAACAATCCGGCCATGTTATCTTCCTTGATCACAATACAACTGGTGATGGCATGTTAACAGCGGTTCAAGTGGCAGCTCTTGTAAAAGAAAAAGGCCAACCACTTTCTGAATTGGCTGGCATTATGACAAAATACCCACAAGTTCTTGTGAACGTACGCGTTGCTACAAAGACAGGTTGGGAAGAAAACGATATTATTAAGGCTGCTATCGTAACAGCTGAAGGTGAACTCGGTGACGAAGGTCGCGTACTCGTACGTGCATCTGGTACAGAACCACTCATTCGCGTTATGGCTGAAGGGCCTAATCAAGAAGAATTACAATCCTTATGTCAAGAAATTGCCGATATTATTGGTAGAGAACAAGGGTTGGCGGAATAAACGTAGAAAAATTTTATATGGGTATAAGAAAAAGCACTACTTTGAATTGATTCAGAGTAGTGCTTTTGTCATTATTTATCTGCCACAACAAGTTTATATCCATTCAAGTGAATATTACTGCCCGTTGTATCTTCGTTTGTTAAGGATTTTACATAGCTATCGCCCGTAAGTGTCCAAGTGGAGTCTTTGCTAAGTTTTAGTGTAACTTCTTTTGCTGTATTGTCAGTGTTTACAGCACCGACGAGGCTGGATCCATTTGTCATGTCTAGTGCAATGGTGCTGATGGCATCTGCTACGATATTACCGTTTAAGGCTTGGTTGGATGCACGGAGTGTAAGGTGACCACCGTTTTCACCAGTTTTTCCCCAACGGCTGTCTGCCGCTGCTTTCACTAAGGTAGTGGTGTTTGGTGTGGAAATGGCGTTGCCAGTAAGGTCCACCTCTGCAGTAGTGTTATTTACATAGAGGAATGCGCCTGTAGCGTGAGATGTGAGCGTATTATTTTCGGCTTTGAGGCGTGCAATACCGCTTTCAGCATCGCCAGAGAAGCTTTGGTAGAGCATGAATCCGTTATCTTTATTCCCCGTTACATTAGAATTTGTAAGGGTAATAGAGTTTTTACCTTCTACGACGCCGATTTCACTATTCTTAGCTTCACCTGTAATGTAGTCTGCTGTGATGTTGCCAGTGGAGTAAATGATAGGACTGCCTTCACCAGATGTCATTAATTTGGCAGCCTCTGCTGTGATTGTACCTTCGCCGCGGTCTGTGGCAAGCGTAGCAGAGTGAGCACCTTCAGTAGTGATTGTTAGATTTTTACCATTTACTGTTCCTTTATAGGTGGCATCTAAACCGCGAGAGGAATCGCTTTTTGTATGAATGTTTGTGTTCTCTACGTTGATGATAGAACCTTCACCAGTAGCAAATACTGCATTCGAACCATTGGAATTGGATGTAATATTGCTGCCCTTTATGTTGATTTGACTACCATCGATGCCGAGGATTACTGCATTTTGACCACGAAAATTACTGTTGTCATCGCTCGTCGTATTGCCGGTTTTATCGAATACGCTGTTTTCGATATTTACGACTGCTTTATTTTTGCCGATGAACGCATTTTGATCGGATGTTGTATTGGACATCAATTCATGGGCAATGGATTTGTTTTCTGTTACAACAGTAGTACCTGTGAAAGTATTAGGATTTGCTTCGGCTTTTGGAGATGGGCCATTAGGTGCACTCATCGGTGGATTCCCTGCTGGCGGAGCACTTGGTATGTCTTCTGCAAAGGTTGGAAGGAATGCCAATGTAGAAAGGGCTGCACCTAATACTGCAGGTAGCACCCAACGGCGTAATTTTCTATATGAATGTTTATGTTTAAGGGTTGTTGCCTTTTTATGTGTTTTGTTATTTTGTGTATTCATTTTAATCTCTCCTTTTAGACAATAAATATTTATCATGTAAATTTTGATAAATATGATTGTATAAAATTTTTATAATAAGTAGTATAATGATGGTGTATGAGTAATCTATGAAATCATTTGATTCTATGGAACCTTGTGAAAATAAGCGCTATATCTCGTATTTAATACTTTCACAAGGCCTAGATTCTTTACATTCATTACATCGATTTAGTATAATATAATTTAGTATGATTACAATTGTACTAGTTCTGCCACATATTAGTGAAAGGAGTTCCAAATTCGTAAAGGCGAATAGCGCATGTACCCATGGAGGCAGCCATTAGGGTAGACGAGGGGAAGGGTTATCGAATCATCAGCGGATGCTCTTCCGGCATGTTCATGTCGTAACAAGTACTAAAAATCCCGTCGGTAACGATGGGGACAAAGGGTATTTGATTGAACAATTTTAGAATAGTAATTAACATATTACATAGAACATTAATTTGTTAGCCTTAGTGAATGGCTGGGGCTATGAACGCCCCCAGTTATAGGAGGATATA
>JAIITD010000153.1 GCA_022737715.1 Veillonella sp. | reverse complement strand
TGATGGATGGTGATTACCCTTATGTAGTGCCCCTACATTTTGGTTTTGAATTTATAGATAAGGTGCTTTATATCTATGTGCATGGGCATCATGAGGGAAAGAAGTTTGACTTGATTAAAGCAAATCCTCATGTATTTATCGAAATTGATGGTAGTGATGAGGCCCTCGTTTCCGGTGGAGATATTCCTTGTGCATATAGCTCAGTTTATTCTAGTGTGATGGGCCGTGGAGAGGCTAGCTACTTAGATACTGTTGATGAAAAGTCTCATGGTTTACAGGTATTGATGAAGCATCAGACTGGTCGTGAGTTTACTTTTACCGAAGCCATGGTAAACTCTGTGGGCATAGTTCGAATTAAAGTTATAGACTATACTGCAAAAAGACGAAGACAACTTGAACAAGATATTATTATGCCGCCGTTAACTAAATAATGCTATAACATCCTATTGAGTTCTTTTAAGATATAGCGCTCAGTAGGATGTTTTTTTATCAAACTCGTAAGTCCTAGAGACATTATTGTCTTATAACTATGCATGCAAAAATAGAAAGATAAAAGTTCTATGAAGTAGCTAGAGATACAGAATCGGTTTCTTGATTTTGATATAAATAAGAAAATATATCATTATATGTGAGAACTATATTATAAATTTTTATAATAGGAGGGAACATGAAGAAACCTATAGGTAAGTCAATTTTTGCTGCTATAGCTATGGGACTACTATCAACAAGCTATGTATTAGCAGATACTGTTGACCAGTCTGTGTCTACTAATCATTCTGAGGTCGTATCTAATTCTAACAATGGTACACCTAAGATAGATAATACGTCTACAATTATCCAAAAACCAAGAGCACAATTAGTAGGCTGGCCTATGATGACTCAAGACAGTGCTCGTAACTTTAAGGGTGTAGTAGAGGCTGCTGAGAAATTGCCGTATGAGGCTGAGGTACCTAGTTATATTCCTTATGGATATCAGCTGTATACAGCGCGTCTCGATCGAAATGATGTACTAGAGGTTGTATATCACAAAAGAAATGCACCTATCTATCAGGATGGGAAAAATTTTATTACTAATGTTATGGCCTATCGAATGGGATATTCCTTGGATACCGTAAGAGATACGGCGTATATTCCTGCTGAGTATAAAGATTTTGAATGGTCTGAACAAGGTACATCTGGTGGGGTGTATTATACGGGTAATCCTGAAACACATATGGTTCGCAGCATTGCGTGGGCTCAGAACGATATGGCGTACTCCCTATTCTTCTTGGACTCTGTGAAAGCAGCTGATGCAGAATTTTATAAAGAACATATCGTGCCTGTTAAAACTATAGATAGCTCACGCTATGAACTATTAGGAAACTATCCGGTTACGAAGATTTCTGCTAAAACGCTTAAGCTAGGACATAATTTTAAAAATGTCGAGCCTAGAATGGATGGTTTACAGTGGCACTTTCATGATTGGCCTATAGAGAATACAAAAAAGGCGCATACTTTTAACGGAAAGTTATTAGAGGCAGCGAAGAAGCTTCCATATGAGGTTAAGGCCCCTAGTTATATCCCTTATGGTTATGAAATTTATACAGTACGTCAAGATAAAAATGATGTATTAGAGGTTGTATATTTTATAAAAAATTCCCAAACATATCGAGTTGGTAAGAGAAACTTGGGTAGTATTTTTGTTTATAGAATGGGCTATTCAGTAGAAGATGTAAAAGATGTACCGTATGTTCCCGGTGAGTATAAGGATTTTGAGTGGTCTGAACAAGGTGAAACTGGTGAAGTCTTCTACACCGGTGATCCAGCAGCACAACTAATCCGCAGCATTACGTGGACAAAGGACGGTATGGCATACTCCTTATTGTTCTTAGAAGCTGTGAAATCAGTTGATGCTGAATTCTATAAGGAGCATGTGGAGCCTGTGAAAATATAGATAGCTCACGTAGCAATTTATTTGGAATAAAGCGGTAATGTATGTAACCGCTCGAAGAGGAGAGAATATGAAGAAAATAATAACATCTGCTTTTTTATGTGCCACGATGGCTACGGCAGTAAGCACCTTTGGCGTACAGCCAGTTAGTGCTACATATCCGTTAATAGATAAAAATGGTAATACTATTCCTGTTGAACGAGATGTAGATAATAAAAAGCTCATCGATGATAATAAAATACTCGCTGATCGCTATCGCTGGTATGATCAAGTTGATGATAATGATATAGTCAAACCTAACATTGAGAGTGCTACGCAGGAATTTGGCTATCCTATACAAGTTCCGTCTTATATGCCTAAAGACTATGCAGTACGCGATGTAAAGGCCAAGGACCATGATGTATTAGAAATCGTTTATACAGAAACAGGCCATGATGGAGAATATGGTCCGAAATTAACCTTCTCTAATACAGATATTGTATACCGCATGGGTTGGGCTATCGATACGGTGGTAAAGCCTATATTAGAAAAGACAAATTACAATGTTAAGAATGCAGTTAGCTTTACTACTCCTAATGGAATCTCTGTACATACGTTAGGTTCTAGTAAAGACGCTATTCAAATCGCTTACTGGGAAAAAGATAATAAAGTGCATATGCTCTACTTTGCTTCCTCAAGAAACCAAAACTTTGTAAGCAAAATTGTAGACTCTGTAGGCCCTTTGAATAACGTAGCCGCTGATGATACTAGGTTACATGGTGATCGCAATGATAAGCAACATGTTGAAGAAAACGATGCGAAAAAGGTTAAACCAAATGATGAGCCTGAATGGCCTCCTTATGAAACGATTGGGTTGCCATTGCGTACACATACGAATTCCGTATGGCCTATACTTACCAGTAAATCCAAGGGCTTACCAAGTGGTGTAATTGATGCATCTCATAAGGTGTCCTATGACGTATCTGTACCAAGTTATTTACCGCTTGGCTATACATACTATGCTACACATTTTTATGACAATGATGTATTAGAAACTGTATATTGGAAGCAAGGTCAAGAATATCAAGAGCGCAGTGGCCGTTGGGTAAATCATACTATGGTCTTCCGCATGAGCTACTCTATGGATACTGTATGGCCTGAAGAATATATTCCAACCGAGTACCATGACGTACAGTGGACTGACTCTACCCCAATAGGTGATGTTCACTATACAGGGGATGTAGATAAGGGCTTAGTGCGCAGTGTTACGTGGTACAAGGATAATATGGCTTACTTCTTGTTCTTCCAAGTGCCTGTGAAAGCATCTGAAGCAG
This sequence comes from Veillonella sp., assembly GCA_022737715.1. Lineage (GTDB taxonomy): Bacteria > Bacillota > Negativicutes > Veillonellales > Veillonellaceae > Veillonella. Next base: position 283 of record JAIITD010000153.1, on the reverse strand, counting down.
ACTTTTATAAAGATCATGTAGTTCCATTAAAAGATATCAATCCAAGTCGTACAGATTTAATCGGTGTAAAAACAACTCGTTAATAAAAAAGAACCTATCTCTAAAGATATTAGTAAAATATCTAGGAGATAGGTTCTTTATGTATTAATTAGAAGAATACGTAACGGATGATTACAAGTACCGCCAATACGTACATAATCCAGTTAACTTCTTTTGCACGGCCTGCAATGATTTTGAGTAGAGGATATGCAATAAGACCTGCAGAGATACCGTTAGCGATGCT
>JAIITD010000152.1 GCA_022737715.1 Veillonella sp. | reverse complement strand
GAGGACGTACTCATCTGTTTATATGTGTCGCCTCGCAATTCCCAAAACTCAACGGTTACCACCTTTGGATGATTCACCATTTTTGCATATTCTTTAGACGCTAGGTTTAAGATCCAATCTTCCTTGTGAAAGTATGCATCCACCGCTTCGCGCCAAGTTTCATATAGATTCATGCCCACCTTATCGACCATATCTAATCGATAATCTCTAACGCCCATCGTAGGTTCTACAACGCCGTATAACGCAGACATGATAGCGAGGTGATTTTTGCCAAAATTCTTAGCCTCATCAGATAGTCCTGCCCAATCTAAATATTTAAAAGCAATGCCATCGTAGCTTTCACAAGCAAAACCTACAGGATGAGACTCAAACTCTTGATAGAAATCAAAAAGCGCCTGCGCCTTATCTTTCTTTAATTTTAAGGCCTTGCCAAGTGCTGCCACGTCGAGAGATTGTACATGTTTTACAATCTCTTGAGTAATATGAGGCTGGAATTGACCATCACGGACCTCAATTGCAGTATCAGGAATCGTTTTTGTCTTACTAGGAGAGAGGACGATTTTCATGGGATAATTCCGCCTTGATGCTTTCCTCTGTCAAATTATCGATAAGATCTGGATTCCACAACATGAGAGGAACTGCCACAACGTGACTGGCTTTCATTTCTTTACATAATTTAACGCATTCCGCCAAATAAGGAGATTCATTATCATGAATATCGCAGATGATAACTACATGACGCCCCTTAAGATTAACCCCTTCATAATCGATGCTTTCACCAGACACCGTAAGCAAACCGGTTTCCAAACGGCCTTCACTCATATCATTTACGCGAGACATTAAAATATGTTCAAGCATAGTGGATACAGGTGTTACAACAGGGCCTGTACCAACGAGTGCCTCTGGTTGAGCATGAACGATAACTGTTTTCTTGCGTTTGTCCGTTCTAAACTCCATAAGTGCATGTTCTAATGCAGAGAAAAATACGAATAATTGCCAAGGATCTAATGATCCTGTTTGGAACATATCGATAATAGCGCCATCCTCTTCGATATTAAGGCGCGCCAATAATTCTTCTGCAATGTCGCGAACAACCTCTTTATAATCAGATTGTAAAGGTGCATTTAATTCATTCATTTCTTTTTCTGTTGCCATGAAATCCTCCCGAAAACATATATAAACTGCTATACTAGCAAATTAAATTCTATTCTTTATTGTACCATATTTCACAGCCTTATATGTTACTACAACTACATTTCTTCAATCTATTTTGTCTATATTCCATAAAAATAAAACACCGCCTATTTCTGTGAAAGCTTTCACAAAAACAAGCGGTATATATTAGCCTATAACCAATAAGTAAATATTCATCAATGTTACGATAATACCAATGCCCCAAAGGACAACCCCTGTAAATCGACGGTTCGTATAAGCACCCATCACACGACGGCTACTCGTCATATATAATTGTAAGAATATAGTAATCGGCAATTGTAAGCTCAAAAACATTTGCGAAACGAGCAATGCTTGAAAGGAATCCGTAATAAACAGGATCAATAATAGTGCTGGAATATATGTTAACCCCAATCCCAAGCGACTATGAAAGTCCTTCATATCATAGGACTCGCCAAACATGCCGGCAAATATGCTCGCCCCAGCCATACCAGCCGTCGCCGATGATGCAAGGCCGGCAAATAGCAAGGCCAAAGCAAAGATGGTACCTGCAGCAGGTCCAATTAAAGGTCTCAATAATTCCTCTGCCTGTTCTAATTCAGTAACAGCAATGCCATGACTAAAAAATACGGCCGCTGCTAATAAAATCATAGCGGAGTTAATCATCCAACCAATGCCCATAGACAACAATGTATCTACGAATTCATATCGCAATTGTCGATGCATAATCTCCTTATCTTGTCGATTAAACTGACGACTTTGGATGACCTCGGAGTGCAAAAATAAATTATGAGGCATAACAACGGCCCCTAAGATACTCAAGATAACGAGCATCGATTCATTAGGTATGCTCGGATTGACCCAGCCAATACCCGCTGCAGCCCAATTGACATCGACCATATTGACCTCCACAAGGTAGGCCAATGCGATAAGAGATACAAACCCAGCTATGATACGTTCTAATTTGCTATAGGAGTTTGTAATGAGCATAATTGTGCATACGATAGCCGTTAATACGCTACCGATAACGAGAGGAATGCCGAAGAGCATCTTTAATGCGATAGCAGCACCAATAAACTCCGCCAGCGCCGTTGCTACGGCCGCAATTCCTGCCGTACTGAGCACCGTACGAGATAACCATTTCGGTAAGAATTCATAAGCACATTCTGCTAGGCATTGCCCCCTGACAATCCCCAAATGGGCCACATTATGCTGCAATAAGATGAGCATAAGCGTAGATAATGTTACAACCCATAATAATTCATAACCATAGCTAGCACCTGCTGCTAAGTTGGCAGCCCAGTTGCCAGGATCGATAAATCCGACGGTTACAATAATACCCGGTCCGATATACTTAAATACTTCACTAACATGTTGTTTGCCATTCTGATGGACGGTAAACAACTTATTTTTAAGAAAATTAATCATGTTGTTCCCTTACAGGGATTATAGAGTGAACGTCATTTCTGTTTGAACACGCGCATCTGCTTTAGATTTTCCATTCTTGGAACCCGTATAACGAATACGAACATCACCGTTAGTCTTTACACGAGAGTCATCAATTTTGAATTTCTTCATTTTTTCCTTGATTTGTTCATCTGTTAACGCCCGTTCTTTTGGCTTAGCTACTTCATCAGTAGCCGCATCAAGAGATTCCTGTTGTTTTTCGGATACCTTTACATCTTTACCAGATTTCTTAACTCGTTTTTCATCTAATTTTTGACGGCGTTCTTCGGTGATTTTCTTATCCCGCTCAATGCGATAATCCATTACATCACGCATGTTTTCTTGATAGATACGCAACGCAAATTGACGATCATTGTCGTTCATTTGTTCCCGTTTTTCTACGACTTCGTCGAGTAATGGCATCAATTCATCCTTTGTATAGCTAGTGCTACCATCGAATGTAAATCCATGTGTATCCGTAATGGCTCCATGTTTTACCAGAGTCTTTAACGCTTTATAGGTCCAATCATTTGGTGTAATAAGATTGGCATTGCCAGGATGTGCAGCAGATACTACTTTAACATCATCAGTACTCATACCATCTACCACGGGCCGGGCACTAGGAATTGTAAAGTCTTCTGCATGGGCCACACCAAAGGATGCCACCAAACAAAGGGTTCCAATACTAAGGACGCGACGAATCATCGATAAATGACGTGTATATTGTGTATTCATAAAAGTCTCCTTAAATTAAATTTTATACAATTCATTATAAGCAATCAGATATGAATACGTCAACTCTATCCCCATTCCTTACACTGTATGGTTAATAAAAAAGACCTCACATCAGACGATGTGAGGTCTCAGCATGGCGGAGGATTAGGGATTCGAACCCTAGCGACGGTAACCCGCCCTAACGATTTAGCAAACCGTCCTCTTCAGCCTCTTGAGTAATCC
>JAIITD010000151.1 GCA_022737715.1 Veillonella sp. | reverse complement strand
TGCTCCGCTCAAGACGTTGTAGACGTTGCTGCTATCGCTGCTGTTGAAAGCATCTAATAGCTGCATAATTTCATATATAAACATATGTCGTATATGTTTTGATATGCTGAAAGCTGGCTCTATGAGCCAGCTTTTTTGTGTATTAATAGGTTTGTAGATTCTTTATCCCGCAGTCTTTATATTAGTTGATGGATATTCTCAAATTTGTAGCCACTGCGACAGACAGGATTTACAAATTGTTTTATAGTATAGCTATAATTTGAACGTATTGGAGTTACATCATTGGAGGTGTATCTTATGAGTGTAAATACTATCAATAAATTTATGACGGTCGCTGATGCAGTTAAGGTAAATCCAGAATTGATGGACGTGTTGGCGAAGGATGGTATCGATTTTTGCTGTGGTGGTGGACATCCCTTGGCAGAAGCCATCGAGGCTAAAGGTAAAGATGTAGATGAATACATCGCTATGTTGAATACTGTTCAACGAGCTCAGAAGTCCTCACGTGCAGAGGTACTTAGCTATTCCAAAGAGCAATTAATTGATTACATCGTTCACAACTATCATCGAGAACAATTGGATATGATTGATGAAATTGATCAAGGCTTAGCAAAGCTCCTCAATGTACACTACGACCATCATGGGGCAGAGTTGACGAAGATTTATCAAACCTTCCTTCAATTGAAATCAGCCCTCGTGCCTCATTTTCGTCATGAAGAACATGTAGACTTTCCAGAATTTATAGCGGGTAAACCTGTAGATTTTGATGAACTCCGTGCTGAGCACGAAGCCGCAGGTGTGCTCCTAGAATCCTTAAGTGCATTGACTAATCATTACACTACACCAGCAGATGGCTGTGCTACCTATGTGTATGTGTTTAAAACCATGAAAGCTTTAGAAGAAGGCCTTCATGAGCATATCTTCTTAGAGAACTCTGTTTTGTTTGAGATGCCGTAAGATGTAAATATGGAATTTGTATAAATAGATAGGAAAGGTGTATCATTACATTAAGAACATTTGATTTGATTTAATCAACATACAAATGTAGTTATATTCGAGACCATAAAAAGGAGAGAATTATGATTTCAGTATTTGATACACATCCTGTTACTTTTGAAGACAAAAATCGTACTTTAACAATTAGTTATAATGGTGTACTCTGCAAAGATGCGAATGGACAAGTAGTAACTGACATTGATTTCGATGACGTAAATGAGCTATATCTTACAAGCTATTTGAACTCAAATAGTAATTATACAATTACGTTCAGAGACCACAATTGGAAAAATATTAAAGACCAAGATTTAGATACTGACCGTACAGATTATAATACTGGCCACAATATTCGTGAAACAAAAGCGATTATTGCCGCCTTTGCTCGTCATAAATTGACGGCGGAATTTCCAGCAAATTTAGATACCCTTCAATTGCCACTAGATTACTCCTACATGGGTAAACGAGAAATTACCATTAAAAACGGTGTTATCTCGAATGGTAAGGTAGATATTCCTATTAATGAAATTCGTCGTGTAATATGTGCCTCTAATGGTACAATTAGTAAACTATTAGTATATAAAGAAGAAAAACCTAGTTCCTTCTTTAAAAAGATTTTTGACAAATGTGATATGAAAATTACGTTGAATGCAATTACGTTGCCACTATTAGAAGCTATCGTAACACGCAATACCGGCCATGGCATCGATTTCACTCGTGGTAACGGTTTTGATCAAAAGGATTCCAACTATATCATTATTCGCTACCTCGACTCTGGATTCTTCCTTGATAAGGATGGTACAGCACCTACAGAATGGCAAAAGACTGCTGCTGAAACAACAGCTAAATTTAATTACGATGTAAATCAACTTATTTAGGTATAAACTTAATATATAAATAATAGCCTCTATGGATTCCTTACTGGTGAAGGCATGCCCATAGAGGCTATTTTATAACTTTAAATCTACTGTAGAGAGAGTTACACTAGTTTTGTACCGCAGTAAAGCGTTGACGACTAAACTTGTGGTTGTTGATTTCGTCTACTAGAATTTGTGCGAATGTATCATAAGAGATATAAGGCTTGCCTTCTTTGTTTACGATAACATTTTCATTACCTAATATATAGTCATTAGATTCAGGACCTTCTGCATCTAAGATTGGTGGTGGGGTAAACATTGTCCAGTCTACATTGCTGAATTTACGCAAGATATCGTCAGATTTACCATGAGTTTTTGAACGAACTAGGAATTCTTGAGGAAACTCTGGTGTATCATTTAGTTGAACTGTGTGATCTTCGTCTACATAGAGGCTACCTGCACCACCTATAGCGATGAGGCGCGTGTTTGTGTTAGACAATGCTTTTACAAGTAATAATGTCAAATCTGCTGGTAAATGATACATATCTGGTGTAAAAGCACTTGTAGCGTTTACTACCACATCAAATTGACTTAGTTCTTGTTTTGTTAATTGCAATGCGTCTTTTATGATAGTTGGAATTCCTTCAATAGCACCTTCGCGGCGCACAACGCCTGTTACTTGATGACCTGCTTTGAGGGATTTTTCTACAATGCGACGACCGGCCTTACCATTTGCACCGATTACTAAAATATTCATGTTATTTCTCCTTTTTATGTAAAGTGCTGAATAATTAATTCTAAGCCTCTATCGCCTTGACGGCCTATGGCCCTTGGCAAAATCGTTTAGAACTAATCATTTGCGACTACTCTAACATATGATTAGTGAATATATGTTCAACTGATGACATCATTATATAGGGGTGCCATTATTTTGAATAGTAGAATTATTTAGGATAGGTACTATCAAAAGTGATAGAATTGTGATGCTTACTGGGTTTAAAATTTTCAAAAAGTTTTGTATCCTAAAAAAAGATACTACAAAATGCTTGCTATACTATAAATTTATGATATGATTTGAATAATGTTATATACATAGAAAAGGAGAATAACAATGGCAGAGCAACTTGTAAATGTTCATGATTTAGTGGGCCGCTGTCCGTATGCAACGAGCCAAAAGTTATTAGCAGGCAAATGGTCTTTATTGATCATGCACGAATTATCTGAAGGTCCTGTACGTTTCCGTGAGTTAGAGCGCCGTTTATATCCAATTACGCAAGCCACACTCACCAGAGCATTGCGCCAAATGGAAGATGATGGTTTAGTCCATCGCGAAGTATACGGCACTATTCCGCCAAAGGTAGAATATAGCCTTACCGAAGTAGGTGCAGGCTTTAAAACCGTTTTAGCATCCCTAGAACAATGGGGGAACCAATACATTGACTATATGAAAGCCGCTGGCCGCATTTAAGAAATGCCAGCGGTATTTCTTATCCCTGTTTTCCTAGAATCAATTTGTATTTTTCATTATACCTAAATATTTCTAACATACTGAGAGGAGGTGAAGAGTGCCTTGCCAAAACGCCTTCCCTCCTCGAAAAATCGTTTTGTATTCTTTATTATACCTAAATGTTTCTAACATACTGAGAGTAGGAAGGCCCTGTTTTCAAAAAACGACTTCTCCCCTAAAATCAATTTGTATTCTTTATTATACCTAAATATTTCTAATATACTGAGAGGCGGTAAAGAGTGCCCTGCCAAAACGACTTCGGGCTCCGCGAAGCGCAGTAGCGTGTCGGCTTTGG
>JAIITD010000150.1 GCA_022737715.1 Veillonella sp. | reverse complement strand
CCTACTGCAGAGGTTACATTGACAAATTATCACAGCGGTGAAATCTTGAGCGAAGACGAATTACCTAAATATTACACTGCGTTTACTGCATGTTTCCGTGCTGAAGCGGGCTCTGCTGGCCGTGATACACGTGGCTTGATTCGTCAACATCAATTTAACAAGGTAGAAATGGTAAAACTTTCAAAACCAGAAGATTCTTGGAATGAATTAGAAAAATTGACAGACAATGCAGAGGAAGTATTGCGCCTATTAGAATTGCCATTCCGTGTTATCACATTATGTACTGGTGATATTGGCTTTGGTTCTGCTAAAACGTATGACGTGGAAGTGTGGATGCCTGCACAAAATAAATATAGAGAAATTTCCTCTTGCTCCAATATGACGGACTTCCAAGCTCGTCGTGCAAATATTAAATTCCGTCGTGGTCCTAAAGGCAAACCTGAATTCGCTCATACATTGAACGGTTCTGGCCTTGCAGTAGGTCGTACCGTAGCGGCAATTTTGGAAAACAATCAACAACCAGATGGTTCCGTTGTGATTCCTAAGGTGTTGGTTCCATACATGGGCGGCGTAGAAAAAATTACGCCTGCCAAATAAGGAGGTCCCATGAAATTCTTTATTGATACAGCCGAATTTAGTGAAATTAAAGATGCGTACTCTTATGGCTTTATCGACGGGGTAACGACAAATCCATCCTTGATTGTGAAAGCTAAACGCGATTTAAAACAAGTAATCAAGGAAATTGCTGATCTTGTAGAGGGCCCTGTGAGTGCAGAGGTCATTGCTAGTGATGCACCGGGTATGATTGAAGAAGCGCATGAGCTTGTAAAACTCGGCTCTAATGTGGTTGTTAAAATCCCAATGACTCCAGAAGGTTTAAAAGCCGTTGCAGTGCTTTCAAAAGAAGGCATTAAGACAAATGTAACATTGATTTTCTCTGCTAATCAAGCATTATTGGCAGCTCGCGCTGGTGCTACATTCGTGAGCCCTTTTGTAGGCCGCATTGACGATATTAGCATGGATGGATTGACATTAATTCAAGATATTGCGGATATCTTTGCTATTCATGGTATTAATACTGAAATTATCGCTGCTAGCGTACGTACACCATTGCATATTTTACAATGTGCGAAAGCTGGTGCCCATATTGCAACAGTGCCATATAAAGTGTTGTTACAAGCTATGAAACACCCATTGACTGATGCGGGTTTAGAAAAATTCATGGCTGATTGGAAACAAGCTAATCAATAAGTAATATAAACATCTTTTTAAGGAGGCCCTAAAATGGATCGTACTTTATCTTTAGAATTTGCTCGTGTAGTCGAAGCGGCTGCACTTCGTAGTGGTCGTTTGTTAGGTCGTGGTCAAAAAGACGAAGCTGATGGCTTAGCAGTTGATGCAATGCGTCAAGCATTTGACTCTGTCCGTATTTCCGGTACCGTTGTTATCGGTGAAGGCGAAATTGACGAAGCTCCTATGTTGTATATTGGCGAACATGTTGGTGCTGGCGGTCCAGAAGTAGATATTGCAGTAGATCCAATCGAAGGTACAAATTTGATTGCAAAAGGTCAAAATGGTGCTATTGCTGTTATGGCCATTGCTGAAAAGGGTGGCTTGTTACATGCACCTGATATGTACATGGAAAAAATTTGTGTAGGTCCTCGTGGTGCAGGCGCTATTGATATTACAAAATCTTTGACTGAAAATATTCAAAACGTAGCTGCAAAGATGGGCCGTAAGGTTGATGAAATCAACTTGGTAATGCTAGATCGTGAACGTCATTATGGCTTAATGAAAGAAGCTCGTGATTTAGGCGCTCGTATTATGCTTATTTCTGATGGTGATGTTAACCCTGCTATGGAATGTTGTATCGAAGGTTCTGGCGTACATATGGTAGTCGGTACTGGTGGTGCACCAGAAGGCGTATTAGCAGCAGCAGCACTTAAATGTGCAGGTGGTGATATGCAAGCTCGTTTGAAACCAGGAAACGAAGAAGAAATTCGTCGTTGTCATGAAATGGGTGTTAAAGATGTTAATCAAGTATTAACACTAGATGATTTAGTTCGAACTGATGATGTAATCTTTGCCGCTACAGCGATTACACGCGGTAATTTATTGAATCCTATTCAATACTTCCCAGGCGGTGCTCGTACTCATACTATTGTAATGCGCTCTAAAACAGGTACTGTACGATTCCTAGATACTATTCATAGAGATGAAAAATTAACAACATTGAAAGCTCGTTAATTTCTTTGCTTTCAGTATATAGTCCGTGTAGACCCCTAAGATTAGATTGATAATCTTAGGGGTTTTTACTTGATGAGAAAGCCTAAAAAATAGTATAATAATCGTTAGTATATAACAGTGTGACGAATATGGTTATCTATGAATATAACCATTTTGATATAAGAAATGTAGGAGGAATTCTTTTGGAAAAGCTCGTTATTAAAGGCGGTAATCAGCTGAATGGTCGCGTGCGCGTTAGTAGTGCGAAAAATGCGGTGTTGCCTATTATTGCAGCTACTTTATTAGCATCAACACCGAGTAAATTATTGGAAATTCCAAATTTGGAGGATGTTGGTACTATCTCCCAAGTTATAGAATCTTTGGGCGTTAAGATTACACGAAACGAAGCTGATGATGAAATTATCTTCGATGCATCTATGTTGACGGCTACGGAAGCTCCTTATGAATTAGTTCGAAAAATGAGAGCATCTTTCCTTGTGATGGGCCCATTATTGGCTCGCAAAGGGGAAGCTAAAATTTCCATGCCTGGTGGTTGTGCTATTGGTGCACGTCCTATTGATTTACATTTAAAAGCGTTTGAAGCATTAGGCGCTAAGATTGAAATTACAGAAGATTATGTATATGCACACGCTCCAGAGGGGTTACAAGGCACACAAATTTACTTGGATTTCCCAAGCGTAGGGGCTACCGAAAATGTAATTATGGCTGCTTCTATGGCTAAGGGTAAAACGGTCATTGAAAATGCTGCAGAAGAACCAGAAATCGTTGATTTAGCTACATTCTTAAATGCAATGGGTGCTAACATTCGCGGTGCAGGTACTAATGTAATTCGTATTGAAGGTGTAGAATCCTTGCATGGTGCTATCCATACTGTTATTCCAGATCGTATTGAAGCTGGTACGTATTTAATTGCTGCGGCTATGGCTGGCGGTGATGTATTTGTAGAAAATGCCTTGCCTGAACATTTGAAACCAGTGGTAGCTAAATTGAAAGAAGCCGGCGTCACTGTAGAAGAAGATATTGACGGTATTCGTGTTATTAGCACTGGCAAAGGTTTAAAAGCCGTAGATATTAAAACATTACCATATCCTGGATTTCCTACAGATATGCAAGCTCAATTTATGGCCTTTACCACTATTGCGGAAGGTACGAGCACAGTAACGGAAACTGTATTTGAAAACCGTTTTATGCATGTTGCAGAATTGCGTAAGATGGGGGCGCATATCGATATTGACAATCGACAAGCTATTGTAGAAGGTATGCAATCCTTACATGGCGCTGTTGTAAATGCAACTGATTTACGCGCTGGGGCGGCTTTAGTTTGTGCAGGCCTAGCTGCAGAAGGTACAACAGAAGTAGGTCGTTTACATCATATCGATCGCGGTTATGATGATTTAGTGGGTAAATTGAAAAGGTTAGGTGC
>JAIITD010000149.1 GCA_022737715.1 Veillonella sp. | reverse complement strand
ATATCCAAGTTTTTCCAAACTTCGCGACGTTCAGCAGGAGCCATTGCTGTAATTGTTTTATATTCGCCAGGCAATGCACGGCTCAAATCTTCTAATAGAACATCTGCCAAGTCATTAGCCACTTCTTTTAAGGAACGACCTTCTTCAGGGATGTTGAAAGCCTTACATACAGTACGGATTTTTTCTTCGCCCAAAATTGGAATATCCAATTGATCATTAGCGGCAGCTTTCAAAGAAATCAAAATTTCACGAGCATGCGCACCATGCTGAGTCAAACCACCCGCAGCAGCACGTGTCATGTTACGAGCTACGATAAGGTCAGCATCGGCACCGCAGACGCCACGAGGGCTCTTAGGCGTAATTTTACATGGACCCATGAAACAAATACGACAACATACGCCAGCAATACCGAACGCACATTGAGGTTGTTGTTTATCGAAACGGTCGAATACAGTGTCGCAACCGATTTGTTCCATACGAAGAATCATCTCACGCACGGCAGGGTCAGGAGTTTGCTCGATAACATCTTGCTTAGTAGGCCATGTTTTACGATACTCAGCAACAGCCTTAAGATAATCATTTACGCCATGTTCATGAGGCACGCCTGGTTCATGAGTGTGTGGCACCCATTTATCTGTAGGCAAAGCCTTTTCATGACTATGATCGTGACCATGGTCATGGTCGTGATGATGGTCGTAATCATGATTGTGGTCATGGTTGTGATCATGATCGTGATGATGACCGCCACAATGGCAATGATGATGTTCACCATGGCTATGGTCATGGGTATTTTTATTTTCCACGTCTTTACTCATTTTAAACCTCCTAGGGGCCTACGTAGGCCAACCGCTAATAACAAGAAAACATATTCTTCTTCTATCTAACTTAAATCCACCTTAATTGTGGGTTTTAAATCCTATCTCATAAATATGTTTTAAACTATCATAAGTATATTTGTTGAGAGGACAATTGTCAATCGAATTTTATACATATTATAAAAAATATCAGCTTCTATTCCCCATTATAACAATGTTTTTCAATTACAAAACTCATAATAACTTCATGAAACAAACTCATTTTTAATTCCTATTTATTACAGGAATTAAGAGCACTCATGAGAAATAAATACCTCATAACACTACTTCGATATACATCAATAATTCTCCTGCATCATTTTCACAAAATCTTACTGCTCCATCTAAAATATTTAAAACATTAGCTCCGCTTTAGCGCAGTAGCTCCCCCTACACCAATGCACTAAAAACCTTAATGTAAACAGATACAGAAAAGAAATAGCCCCTCTGGAAAAAACTTTGGGCTCCGCTTTAGTCCAGTAGCGTGTCTCTCTTAACGCAGATATGATAAAAACTTTAATGTACTTACTGAATAAGTAAGGATAAAAAAATCCTCCTCAAACGACTTCTCCCTCTGCTGTGGATTTTCCTACGGAAAATCTTACGCAGCGGGATTAGCGATGTGTGGCTCCCATCCGTCGCTACGCTCCTCTGTTAGCTCACACCCTGCGTTGGGCACCGCGTAGTGCAGTAGGTTCCCCCTACACCGATGCACTAAAAACCTTAATGTAAATAGCTACAGAAAAGAAATAGCCCCTCTGGAAAAACTTCGGGCTCCGCTTTAGCGCAGTAGCGTGTTTTTTCCAGAGGGGCTATTTCGGTTATTGTAAAGTGTTACATTAAAGTTTTTAGTACATCAAGTACTTCGTGTGGTAATTCATTTTTACCGTCTTTGAGTTTTTCCACGTATTCAGAGCGGAATTCAAAGGCTTGGTGTAGTTGGTGATGGTATTCACGTACATCAAATGGAGGTTCGAATCCTGGCACTTCTACGTAGGATAGGTTTTCATAGGCACCGAATGGTTCGAATTGTAGGTCTCCTTCTACTAGGCGTTCTAATAAATCAAGGGTTACTTCTTTAGGGATTTTCTTTTCAAGGAAGAATCCGGTGTTCATGATATAGCAATCTACGCCACATTCTTTGAAGAGTTTTTTGTAGCTTTCATAATCACGAACTAACGGATAGGTACGGAATGGGTTTGCATATGGCTCAATAACGAGTGCATTTGGATCGACGTTGGCATCGAGTTTTTCCGCAGTAGATCGGCGTGTTGCAAGAGTTGCGCCCATAGTGGAAGCCAATACAGGGTCGTCGATTTTAAGGATTGGTGGCAATGTTTTATCTTTCATTAGCCACACAATGGCATTAACCGGTTCATCCACGTGGTTTACGCGATTGTCTGTCCAGAATTGGGATTTAATAGCACGGCCATTATTGTTGCGCACGTCCTCAGCCAATACGACCTTATTACCATTTTCATCGAGGGTAACGCCTACGTTTTGCAATGTTAATAAATATTTATTAGCAGGGTGTTCCACAGGATAGTCCTGCATTTTATCAAAGTATGTTGGTTCCATCGCAACGGAGGACAAATCATTTGTATTGATGATATATGCATCGTCATGCAAGATAGAAATATTATAGCGACCATTGTGTTTTTCGTGAGTCAATGTAGATTTACCGGAACCGGATAGACCAAATACGCCGATTGTGAAAGACTCACCATTTTTAAGGTTATAGCGTTTCATACCGCCGTGGCAGGCTACGTAGCCATAACGGTTTGCTAAGGACCAAGCCAATGTTAATGTGCCTTTTTTATGTTCCCCAAAGTAACGCATGCCAAGAATCATAGCGCAGTTATGAGCAGGGTCAAAAATAGCAAGACCACCTGGATGACCTGGTACTACATAGTCAGGGTCAGAGTAGATATAAATATCCCCTTCCGGGATGTCCTTACTGTTGTTATAGAACTCTTTCACTGCATCGTCAAAGAATTTAAAGTTCATAATCCAAGAATACATGATGGATGCATGATCCTTTGGAATCATAAGATGAGCACGAGCCGTGAATTTTTGATCAAGACCAACCACAACTTGTGTAGAAATCCATTCTTTATTGCGACTATCATATACAGCATCACGAGCGATACCGGCTAATTCGACTTCATCAATACCTTCATCACCAATGATACGGCGAGCCTTCGCATAGCGGCCAGTCGTTTTACCATCATTAGTTACGAGAATTTTAGCGTCAGCTGGTAAACCTTGTTCTTCTGGTTTAAATACAGGCATATCAAGAAGAATGACACCTGGTTCTTGCGTTGCCAATGTATACGCTTCTGCTACAGATGTAACAGGTTTTACGTTATTGCCATAAAACGCAGTTTCAATGGTGCTGCGTAATTTAGAAAATAACGGATTTGTCTTGATTTCACTTTGATTCCAAATGCGACGTGTTGCCATTCTAATCCTCACCTTTATCGTATAACTTTATAAAAATCTATCGGTACGTGTATTGAAAATACTTCTAATAATCTCTATTTTACCTGTTTTTAATAAATTTGTATACACGAAAGAGATGAATAAAAGTAAATTATTGTATATTTATTTTAAATTAGTGCAACACATTTTATAATAATAAAAATTGATAACTATTGTAAGCTCTCAGAGAGTTACTTTTTATTTTTATTAATAAATGCGTTGATTATCGCCTACAAAGTCAGTTTTATCCCAAGTCAACAATGTACGAGAACCTTCAAGTTCACGAATATGTGTACAATCTTGCATCATTTCTAGTACGCCTCGGAATTTACCATTTTCATCGCGCACGGCCGT
>JAIITD010000148.1 GCA_022737715.1 Veillonella sp. | reverse complement strand
TCGCCTTCAGTAAATTCGAATGGTGGGAATGTAGTTTCAGAACCTACACGTAACACACCAGCCTCTTGTGTCATTTTGCTTTTTTCACTGCCACAACCAGCCAATAAACCCATAGCAGCAACGGCTACGAGCGCGATAGCTGTCAATTTTTTGAATTTAAACATAGTATCCTCCTCAAATACGATACAAACATATTAATCTGTTTATATTGTACGGAATTTTGAACCAATAGGCAATAACATTGTATAATTAAAGGTGCGAAAACAAATTATGTACATGAAATGTACCTTTTACCAAATAAGGTCGGTTATTTATACATACATTTAGGAGGGCCTATGTCTCTTACTGAACAATTTTCCAATGTTTGTGAAAGCTTTGCCCAAGAGGCTTTCACCATTAATTATACATTGGCGAAGAATCCTGAACTGTCTAGTCATGAATTTAAGTCTGTTAAGACAATTGGTGCTGTCCTTGAAAAGCACGGGATCCCTGTGACTTATGAGTTCTGTAATTTGCCAACAGCGTTTAAGGCGTCTGCTGTGAAAGTAGATAATCCTAAAGGACGTTTGGCGATTTTATGTGAATACGATGCGTTGCCAGATGTGGGCCATGCGTGCGGACACTGTGCTAGTGGTTCTATGAGCACGTTGGCAGCCCTTGCATTACATAAGATGCAGCAAGATGGCGTAGCTTTCAACATGGATATTGATATCATCGGTACCCCTGATGAGGAAGCAATGGGCTGCAAGGTGGATATGTGTAATGCTGGCGTATTTAAGGCCTATGATTTTGCCATTATGGTCCATCTTGACGGCGAAGAAACGCGCCCAAATTCGCAATTCCTAGCCCTTGACTGTTTCCGCGCCAAGTACCATGGCAAATCGGCCCATGCGGCGGGGGAACCTTGGAATGGCATCAATGCGGTAAATGGCGTGCAACTTGCCATCCATGCCATGGATATGTTGCGCCAACAAGTGCGACCAGAATCTCGCATCGGCACGTGGATCATTAACGGCGGTACCGCGTCCAACGTCATTCCTGCCTATGGCGAACTAGAAGTGACCGTGCGCCATACAGAACGAGAGTATTTGAACGGTTTGTCCGAGCAAATTAAAAAGATTTTTGAAGGCGCTGCCCTTTGTACCGGTACGACTGTAGACGTTGAGTTTTACGGCAACCCTTACGATGATATGAACCAAAACCATCGCGGCACACACCTCATCGAAGACGTGATGGCCGACATGGACCTCAATTTTGAACCAGGTCCAGCAGACATTGGCGGCAGTTCCGATATCGGTAATGTAAGTTACCAATGTGCGGCATTCCATCCTAAATTGCGCTTGGCTGGCCCAGATAAGGTGTGCCATGCCAAAGAATTTGCGGACGCTATGCTAGAACCAACCATTGAGCAAACCATTGTAGATGGCGCCAATATCATTGGGCGTACATTGTTACGATTAGTTGAGAATCCAGCTGTCTTAGAAGAAATTGTAGCTGAGTTCAACAGTACTAAGTAGTTTCTAATCGAGATTCGCAATGTTAATAAAGTGCTTTCTATATCTGTCGGGAGAGCTATAATATCGTAGATAGAATTCGGTATCTGTTTCAGAGTTATTGATAATAGCTGATAATGGGATATTGCCGTTTATAAAGCTACGATTTTTGGTAAAATAGGCGCCTAACTCAACGTCGTGGTGATAGAGCGCCCATACTACATCATTTCCAGCGACCCTTGGGAGATACTTAAATTCAAGAAACTCTAATAAACCAGCAATGGTTATATCATCAGGTACGGTAAATTCTTCGCGATGATGATTCATATCATCGCCTGCACAAACGGCATCTCGATCGATTAGTATATGCATATGATTTCACATCCTTTGAACCGATAATTCTATAAATTATATGCTATCTTTATTGTACATCAAGTAAAGATTATATTGTATTAAAGGAGGTTGTATGTCTTCATCTGAACCATTAGACATTAAAAATTACATAGGCCTTACTGGCGATACACCGATTCGATTCATCGCGTCCGACGTGGATGGCACCTTGGTGAATGAAGCAAAAACCGTGGATCCTGAGGTGGTGTCCGCTGTTCGTGCCGCTCGTGAAAGCGGTATTCGCGTGGCTATCGCATCGGGCCGTGCATGGCATGAGATGGACGATGTCATCGATGCCATGCCGTGCTTGCGCTACTTTGTGTGTACCAATGGTGCCTATGTCATGGATAAAGAGGAGCAAAAGGAACTCGTTCATATCTCCCTTGATAAAACTCGTGCCATAGATTTAGTACGGAAACTCATGACCTACGGTGTGTTTGTAGAGGCTTATGTGAAAGCCGAAATTTTCGGCCAATATCCAACAGTTGGCAATGAAACATTACAAGCGGACCATTTCTTTAGAGCGAATATTAGACCTTTTATTTTGAAAACGCGCACGATGGTGCCTGATTTATTGGCACATCTAGAATCCTTGCCAGAAGAACCGGAGAAAATCCAAATCTTTTACGGCGATGAACGTATACGCGAACGCATCCTAGCTGATTTACGCGATGACTTTCAGGGGGCAGCCACAGATGGTAAGGGGCGCGAACGTTTTTACGACGTTCTTGAATCTAGCGAGGGCAATTTAGAATTTGTATTGCCTCATACGACAAAGGGGACGGCTGTAGAGGCCTTGGCTAACCATTGGGGCTATACGCCTGACGAAGTGATGACCATTGGTGATAGCGAAAATGATCTATCCATGATTCGTTTTGCTGGCGCCAGCGTAGCCATGGGGAACGCACGAGATAATGTGAAAGCTGCCGCTCGTTACGAAACAACGGATAATAACAATTATGGTGTAGCTCGTGCACTCTATTCGGCCATTGCACATAATCGCGAATTAGAAGGTAAATAAAATTAAAATCTGATAGCGAGTTGATGATAATCCCCATAATTGATAGCGAGGTGATGTAATATGGGCAATCTAAAATTTGATATAGACGATACCTGCGTTAAATGCGGAGCCTGTGCTGAGGACTGCCCCATACAATGCATCACCGAAGGAACCACTAAATTTATTATTGGCAACGGCTGTATCGGTTGTGGTGATTGTTATTCAATCTGTCCCGTTGGGGCCGTACAAATGCATAAAAAATCCGAACGTTAAAAAGTGTTTTATAACTTTCATACGGAATATATGGAGTACATATGGTTCCTATGGTATAATAGACTGTAATAAAAAATTGGCGTTTTGTTTGTAAAACGCACCCCCAGTACAGGAATGTATGGACATTATAAATTGGTGAATATACTTTCACAAATAGATGCATACGGAGGAACTATGGAAAACAAGGAATTTGTTATTGTTGTCGATTTTGGCGGTCAATATAATCAGTTGATTGCACGCCGCGTTCGTGAAAATCATGTATACTGCGAAGTATATCCATACAACAAAGCATTAGAAAAAATTAAGGAGTTGAAGCCGCAAGGTATCATCTTTACTGGTGGCCCTAACAGTGTGTACGAAGAGAATTCCCCTAAAATTGAAAAGGAAATCTTTGAACTTGGCATTCCAGTTCTTGGCATGTGCTACGGTATGCAATTTATGGCACATACATTGGGTGGCGAAGTTAAATCTGCGGACAACCGCGAATTTGGTAAAACACCTACTAAAGTGGATACTACATCCCCATTGTTCAAAGGCTTGGACGAAGACCAAGTTGT
>JAIITD010000147.1 GCA_022737715.1 Veillonella sp. | reverse complement strand
AATCTTGAAAGTAACATGTTTAATCTTGATATGGACGAAGTATTTGCACTACTGGCATTACGAGAAAATAGTGACGGAGTGAATACTGACTTTAGTGTACAGTTAGATTGGATTACAATCATAAACAAAGAAAAAACCTTAACTGAACAAAAAGAAAACGGACAAATTGACTTAAAACAATACATGGTTGCTAAACAAGAACTGCAACAGATTAAGGATGAATTTATAGCGACTCACGGCGAGATGGAATAAGAGCTGTTGTCTTAAAAGGAGATGTTTATGGCAATTGACGGAGTAAAGATTATAGATAGTGATGATGGTCATGATATTTATAATGCCATTGTTGAGCGGTATAAGGATGGCGTCAGTATTGATACAATCATTTCTGAAATCTTAAGTGAGGAACAAAATTTTTGTACTGGTGAGTTTTACACAGAAATTTATTGGACTGCTGTGGCCTATTCGTTGTGGAAGATAGGACATCTATCAGAGGCTATCAAAGAGAAAGCCTTAGACATCATCGCTCAGGGCCCTCATGAGTTTTGGCTAGAAATCGATAGTAAGGCTCTTAAACAGCGTCAAAAGGTATTAGATAAGTTAGCCGAACAGCTACAAAGCGAAAATCCAAAGCCGTTTAAGGTTCGTAAATCTAAAATAAAGAGAGAACCTCATTTTAAGGTGGGCGACGTATTAGCTGTTAAGTTCGAAAACGAGTATGGTGCTATATTTGTCTCTGACGTGGATCAATCACCGCGGAAAATTGAATATCATTTAGCCTGTACGCGGCTTTTACAAGAAGAAAGGCCAACAATGGAGCAATTTTTAAATAGTAAAATTGCCTGCCGAAAAGATAATACAAATTTCGGTATCGATACAGACTGTTGGTTCAATCATAAGGACTTAGGTTTGTTACTGGATAATTTGGAAATTATTGGGGCCGTTGAACTATATCCGTGTAAACTATGGAAACTAGCACCAGCGGGAACGCTAGCGGATATCTATGAGGAGATTACAGATAATCCGCGGATTGGAAAACTACGTCTCATAGATACCTATGAACTGGTGAAAGAGGTTATTGAGAAATAATCATTGGCTGAAGGCGTTACTACATGGGCGTGTATATAAAGGTATAACTATAATGGATACTGTGACGAAACAATATATAGAAACTGTGAAAGTCAGTGATATACCGTGGCACCGGTTAACTACAACCTACGGGCGTGCCACAGATTTTCCTGCTGAGCTTGATGTGTTGTGGAACATGGAAAGCATGGAAGCTGTTGATGCGGCTGGTGAGGCGTTAGAACTCAATATTGAGCACCAATCAACGTTGTGGCATGCTACACCATTCGCCATGATTTTCTTGCTTCGTATTTTTAAGAAAGCCCAGGAAGAGAGCGCTCATAATGATGTAGCTCAGTATCTAGCAGAACAATTGGTTGAGTTGTTTACGGTGATTGCTGAGTGTATCCGAGATGGTCTTGTACTGGAACATGCTGATCCTCTACCGTGTTTTGATGATATGCTCGACGAAGAGTACCTCTGGTCTGAAGAATATGATGAAGACGAAGATGTTCTTAGATATGAGGAAGATGACGTATTCCCTGATGATTTATTCTTTAGCTTTTATTATTACTCCCAGCAAGTACTTTTGTTAGCGATTCCGCTATTAGATACATCTAATGAAGGAGAGGCTAAATTGCTAGGATTAATTTCTGCTAATAGGAGCGTGTAAGATGGGTTATTTAGATATATTGCGAAATGATGCTAAGTTAGCTGAAGATTTTGATACGCTATTTGATTTTCGCTTGCTAGATGCGCTGGAGGAACGCGATACTGCTGAAGGGCGCTGCACGTTCTCTGTGCTGGGCATGGCATTTGCTGTAGATGGCGCTGGCGGTGAATATCATCTGTTGGAGGACGGATCTATAGGTTATTGGAGTAGCGAGGGTGCCGCTGGCCGTTTGGCTGAAAGTATGGACGATTTATTTCACTTAATCATTTTTAGTATTTGTTGGCATGATTATTGTGATTCTCGCAAGTATTCTGATGTGGTAACATTAGATACCTATGCTCAGAATAAGCAGCTAGATATTATGTCCTATTCACCAATGGAACTTTGGGAACCCATTGCGAATGCTTTTAACATGTCCATGGAGATAAAATTGGCTCCTATTTTACAGAAATTCTATGATGCAGCGCATCGTGAACCAGTATATACCTGCTATTTCCATGAAGATGATGGAAGCGTTACAGAATCGGAAAATTTATTTTTCTAATGGTTAGAAGAGTTTATGAAAGGATTAAATTATGGGATTAATTGCTAATTATAGCTGTTTAAGCGATGCGAATTTAAAAGAGCTTAAAGCCATGGGCTCGGAAGAAGAGGAAATTCTTGAAAGCGTTGAAGAGTGGAGTGACGATGATGAATTATTGCTCGATATCGATAAGATGTGGGATGTACTTCACTTTGTGCTAACTGGCGTAGGAACGGACCATAAGGACGATAAGAACCCTCTTAGCCAAGCAGTATTAGGCGTAACGGCTGTGGAGGATATATCAGATTATGTAGCATATACAGAACACAATCATTTAGCCAATATCGTGGCGACCTTAGAGCAGTTTGATATGGAAAGCGCTCTCGAATCTTTTGATATGGTAGCCTGCAAAGAGGCAGAATTATATCCAGATATCTGGGATTACGATGAGGAAGAGGAAGAAATCAAAGACGAACTTCTGCATGATTTCGAGCAAATGAAACGCTTCTATAAACAAGTGCTCGAAGCTAATGGACATGTGCTTGTATCGATTTGCTAAGGTCGTTACAATTTGTTGGCTATGGATCTAGTTATAGCCAAACTAATTATGTAACTGTTAAAGATGAGGAATCCAAGATGGCAGTGTTAACGGAAAAGCAAATTAAATATGGATTTGACTACTATCATAAGGATGACGCACGGCCTAAATCTGTGGTAGAGGTCTCTGAATATGATGGTGAAGACAAGCTGATAATCAACTGCACACAGTTAGATGAGTCTTATTCTGCTAAAGATAAGAAGCGAATTTGGATGGAGTGGTGTGATTTTCTAGTAAATAATCCAGATACTTTTACAGAGCTTATGTTTTGTACAAGAATGTCACAGGACCTATTTGATACGGTGTGTGCCCAACGTAGACTTAAAAAATTACATATAAAATGGGGCGTCTATCCAGATATTTCAAAATTAGAGAACTTACAAGAACTAGAATATTTACACATTGGATCCGGTAGAAGTGTATCGAGTTTAGAGCCTATATCAAAATTAAAAAATTTAGTGGCTCTGTCGATTGAGAACTTTCAACAAATTGATGATTATACGCCATTAGCGAATCTGAAGAATCTCGAAAGTCTCGCCTTAGAAGGTGATTTCGCATCGCCTAAAATTCTTAAGGTTCAATCATTGGGATTTCTACGTCATATGAAACAGCTGCGATTCTTTAGCTTTTTGACAGCTAAAGTGATGGATACAGACTATACTCCAATTTTAGAACTCCATAATCTAGAACATCTTACATTAAGATCCTGTAAAGAGGTTAAGCAGTTGTACCCTCAGTTAGTTAAACTGCCAAAATTAAAATATGGCACAGTTTTAGAACGACCAGAATTATATGAGAATTAATTTCTTCTATTTGCGGTTGTTTCTATAAAGGTATATAGTATAGATATGCGGTATATTTTATCGCATATCTATTTTTCTTTATAAGGAGGACGCTATGCAACACGTTCAAACCCGCAGTACTACATCCGCGTTAGTACTCACAGCCGTATTGATTGCCCTCGCTACATTGCT